>NZ_LZHO01000056.1:0-104002 GCF_001690895.1 Gilliamella sp. Nev5-1
ACACCTTAAAGAAATCGCACCAGCAATCCAGAAGAAAGCGCTTAATCGATTAAAAGCACGTTTAAAAGTCGCAGATTATAGCCGTCCTATGTGTGACGCTTTAACAGAGCAACGTAAAGCACTGGGAAAAAGCGCAAATAACACCGTATTTACTAATGAATTCGATATGATTAACCGCATCGTATTAGGTACTACATCAAGCAAATACAAGAAAGCCAATAATCTTACTGGTAATATTCGTGACCACCTAAACGAATTTGAATTAAACCATATCGCATACCTTGAGAACGCAAATATAACATTAATCCATATTGGTTACGACTATCATCAGAGAAAAGCTGAGCTAATAAAGTTATCTCATGCTTATTTGATCCGTCATATGGCACAGGTGGCTTAATTATGATGACTACATGCTCATTTAACACCCTAGCTACCCAATCTCTAAATAATCGCTTAAATTGCTATTTTGACGGGATTAACGCCACCAAAAAGATTAAATCATTTTTCTTGATTAGCAATAATTCTAGTTTCCAGTCAAAAAACTATTTTAATGGAAGCCAGTGCAAAAATGCGCACTCAGTGCGCAGCGAAAACCGTTTTTTAATGCGTACTAATCATTACATGGGGTTGAATTTTAAAAGTAGGTTTCTTGAGTTCGTGAAAAGCGCCAAAACAATAAACAGCAACATTCTTTTAAACCCTACAAAGCACATCAACCCCAATAATAACAAGCCTTAAAGTCTATTTTATTGCCCATTAAGTATCAGTAAGGTACATTTACAACCATCGCTTTAGCTATGTGATTTGTTATACAGATAGTATATAACGAAAACCATATAACCACCCTATTGACAGGCTTTCAAATCAAAACAACCAGACCACTGGGTAAAGATTATTGATTGTTAGGTGGTAACAGATTATCTTTATTGATAAAAATTAATGTGTAAAAAGTAGGTGGTTTAATTATTATTGCCCTATTATTAGGCTAGTTCATCCATTAACTTTGGTAGTTATTCTGGAATTCCATTACTACACGCTAGAAAGCAAATAGATGAATTACGCACCAATAACATATCAATGCAAATCAGCCAAAGCCAACAAAATCTTTGTATATAAACAGATCTTAGATATTTATTATTGAAACTATGCAATAAACAAGCACTGTAAGAAAGCAGAAAAGAATCTAAAATAAAGAATATAAATATAAATTTAATTATAATGAATAAATCGGTAGTTAACGCGGGTGGATAATTATAAAAAATAGTATAAATAATTTACATATGTTCTATTTGCGAACAAATTCTTTAACTTATGAAATAAAATTTATTTTGAAAAAAATTCATTCACACTATTTCAAACTAATAAACAGTGTTAGGTTTAAAACTCCATCATTTATCTCACCTGTTATCTACAGACCCTATTTACTGAATAAATAAAATAAGTTATTGTTTTAACATAAGTTGAAAGTAACAAGAATGTGTGATAACGTGCCTATTAATTAGCAAGGTTATAACGGGCTTGATGCGAGCCATATTTACTGAATAGGTGATACTTCTAATATCAATAAGCCAGCTGTAATATATGCTCAATTCTATATATTTATTCAAACCCGTTTCATATTGGCTTGCTTTTATCATATCTTCACAATGAAATATAAAGAAATATTAATTATCTAAATTATAGAAATTTAATTACAACAAAGAGGCAATAATATGTTTTTCTTATTTTTTATTTTGGTCATTGCTGTTTTAGTTTGGCTATTTTTTGCATACAATAAGCTTAGGAGCTTAGCTGAAAATGTAAAACAAAAACAATCAAATATTTATGTAACGATAAAGAAAAGGCACGATATAGCACAAAGATTGTCTGATATCGCGTCTAGTTATGGCGATCATGAAAAGTTAACTCACTTTACCGTGACTGAGAGTAATAATATTGCTACCGCAAATAATGTTGCATCTGAAGCATCTCGAGTTATCGGTAATGTTCAAATGCTAGCAAATCGTTTTCCTGATTTAAAAGCAAACTCGACTTATCAGCAATTAATGGTGCAACTTGATGAGATTGAAAACACGATTTTAAAAAGAAGAGAAGATTATAATGCGGCAGTTCAGATCTATAATTCAACTCGTGGTAGTATTCCTCATTTATTCTATGCAAGTAAATTGGGGTTTGTTGAAGCAACCTATTTTGAAGTCGATGAAAATGGTATAGAACAGCTTGCTTCATTTAAAACCGATGATGGAAAAATTCTTAGAGATACTATGGGAAGAATGGCCTCGGTAGCAACTGAAAATGTCAAAAAAATAAAAGCGAAAAGAGATAATAATACTGAAGAAGTCGAGCCGTAAAATTAACAAAGATCTAGTGATAACATTGGCGCTTTTTTGGTTTGGTTGGAAGAAGGTATATTTTTATCACTTATCATTAAAAATTCGCCGACAATGTCGGCGAAAAAATAAGTAAATATAATTAAAAATTATTACGCAAAACCTTTCAAACCAACCACATGGACATGTTCTTGGTTATTGATAACTTTACGCACAAGTTTATACGTTGTACCTTTTTCAGGACTGATATTTTCTGGGGCAGCTATAATTAATTGCATCTCCAAACGTTCACATAACTCAAATAATGTTGCAATGGATTTTGCATCTAATCGAGCCGCTTCATCTAAGAATAACAAACGACATGGTAAGATATCTTTATTACGTAGCCGCTTGGATTCTTCTTCCCAACTTTGAATCACCATGAGTAAAATTGACATACCAGTACCGATGGCCTCGCCCGTTGATAATGCGCCACTTTCAGCACGTAACCAACCATCAGCTCCCCGATTGACTTCAACATCCATTTCAAGATAATTTCGATAATCAAGTAGCTCTTCACCAATATTTTGAGCGGTTCGTTGTCCCATATCAATATGTGGATTTAAGCGCTGATAAAGTTTAGCTAAAGCCTCTGAGAAAGTAATACGATTGTTACTAAACAGATCTTGATGTTCATTTTTTTCATCAGCAAGTGCAGCTAAAAGTGAGGAATGCGCCTCTCGAACATTAACATTCAAGCGTACCCCATTAACTTGACCAAATGCCACTGCTTGTAATCCTTGGTTAAGTAGTCGGATACGGTTTTGCTCACGTTGAATAGTTTTACGGATAATATTTGACACACTTTTGGAGCTTATCGCTAACTGCTGCTCTCGAGATGTTAATTCTTCGGTCAAACGCGATAACTCAATTTCCATTTGTTCAATAGCTTCAATTGGATCATCAGTTTTTACAATATCTTGGCGAATTCGTTCGCGTAAATGCGCATAAACTGCAATATAAAATTGAATTTTGCGTTCTGGACGTTTTGGATCTTCAGATAATCTTAAGACATCCCGTAGATGTTCATTATCGTTAACCGCTAAACGTAATGATCCTAATGCTTTATCTGACATTGAACGCAGCTCATCGGCACTTAAATAAGCAAGCTCGCGACGATGTAAACGGCGTTCAACGCTATTATCTTTAACTAGTCTTAGTACTAAACACCAACCCACTTTCGCTTGCACTACTTGTTCTCGAAGCTGTTTATAATCACGCAACGTTTGAGTTAAGCGTTTTTGCATTTGCGTCATTTCGCTTTCACACATAATCAGTTGTTTTTCAAGCGATGTACAATGCTGGCGATTACTATTTAATTTGTGATGGATTTCATCACGGCGAGCTCGTGCCCGCTCTTCAGTAATCGCATCGGCTTTTACACCGATTTGCTCAATTTCTTTATGTAGTTCATTTAGCATATCGCGCTTAGTTTCAAAAGCACTTTTTAGCGATGCAAGCGTTTGATTATATTGATTGTATTTATCTTGGTACTGTTGCATTTGGCTGCGTGCTGCAACTTTTTGAGCTTCAACGATTTCTAAGCGAGAACGTAATTGTTCATTTAAATCGCTATTTTCATTTAACATGCCCGCTGAATCTTCATAACTAAAATGAGCACGGCGTTGTATCACTTCAGTTAATGCAAAGACTTGTTGCCGAATGGTTTGTTGCTGTGCTTTGACTATATTGTAATGTTCTCGCAATGCTTCATTTTGCTCTGGATCGCTTTGTAATACCGTCACAATCGGTTCAAGTTCAGAAACTGTGTTACGATTACGGTTAACATATTGCACTGACTCTTGCGCTTCGGCTAATTGTTCACGCAATTCATCAACACGATCAGCTAAATCATCATCAGCAAGTAGATGCATCTGGGCAACAAGTTTATTAATAGTTGCTAATTGCTCTTTATAATTAGCAACTTGTTGTTGGTTTTGTTGATCGATACTTTCTTGAGATGCGAGTTGGCGTTCAATTTCACTACGTCTCATTGTTAATTTTTGAACTTCAGCTTCTGGATCAATATCAAAAGCTACGGCAAGATATTGACCGATAAATTGTCCAACATTTTGCTCAATGCGTTGTAACTTTTGTAAATCAAATGAAATAGTTGCATAACGTTCATGCAATTCATCTCGTTCAGCAGATAATTTTTCTAGATGAATTTCACGTGCTGCACGACCAAATAATGGTACATTAGGAAAACTTGAGAATCGCCATTGGCGCTCACCGGTTTTAACTAACACCGCTTTATTCATCTCTTCACAATCAAAAACACTATCATCAAATGATGATGGATCTCCTTCGATAAAATAAATATCTTCTGGATAATCCTCATCACTTGCGGTCAGGCTTTCTAACTGCTGTTTAACTAGCGATAAATCTGGTACAACAATCGCTTGCCTTGCTGGGCCGTAAAGCGCTGAAAAGTAAGGGGCATCATCGATGGTTACATCTTCATAAATTTCAGAGAGTAAGACCCCATTAAATCGCTCTGAAAGCACAGATAGTCGACCATCATCAACGCCACTAGGTTGATTCAGTTGTTCAATTTGAACATCTAATTGATTACGTCTAAAACTAATTTGATCTCGTTCAGCAACAAGCACACGCTCTTTCTCAAGTAACTTTTGCATATGTTGTGTAACATCTTGGCTGTTACTAAAAGTTTCGCCTGTTTGTTCTTGCAAAGCAATTAGGGAATCTTGAGCTTTTAACCATAATGGTGCTTTTTGGCGATAATCAGCAATTTTCGATTGAATCTGTTCAAACTCTTGTCTAGATTCAATTCTTTTTTCACTCGATTTGTTAGCAAGCTCTGCGACTTCGTCTAATTGCATTTCAAGCTCTTGCTTTAAATCATCAAGCTCATCGTAATTAACTTGACGATTAACGCGTTTACAAAATTGTGTTAATAATGATTCCGCCTCTTTCTGCTCAAAAAAACGTTGTTCAAGTTCATCTAGTTGTAACTGTAAATGTTCGGCTTGTTCGGCTTGGTAACATTGTGATGGCCATTTTCTTAACGATTCTTTTGCCGCAGCAAACGCATCACTACGAGTCACATCACCAACTAATTTAACCACCAATTGATAAGCACGATCAAACTGATTAATTGCCGCATCAGATACACTTAATTTTTGTTCTAGCTCAAGCACTTGTTCGGTAATTTCTTTTTGCTTTTCATCAAATACAGCAAAATGATCTTCAATATTACTAATGCTTAGTTTTGGTAGTTGGCATAATGATTGCGCATTTTTTAGTGCTTGCAAGGCTTGTTGATATTGAATTGCACGTGTTTGTTGAACATCAAGTGCTTGCTGATAATCTGCTAGCTGGGTTTTGATTTCATCAACTTCTTGTTCAGTTTGTTGAACTTGATCACGATAAGTTTGATATTGTTCATTTGCTTCAAGCACCACTTCGTTTTGCTCTTCAAGCTTTAAATTTAAATCATCTAAATCAGCTTGATAACGATCGATCTTCTCTTGTTGACGCAATGCGGCTTGCGCTAAATTCAGGTGATCATTAGCAGCTTGTAAATCCGTTTCTAAATCGCTTTGCGCTGCTTGATGTTCTTTAAGCTCTTTAGCCATTTCAACTTGACGATATTGATTGCTAATAAGCAAATCTTGTGTTTTAAACATATCACGGCGCAAACCAAGTACTGATTCAATATGCACTCGGCGTTCGTTAGAATGGCGCATATAATCAGCGGCGACATAATTAGTCGATTCACTAATAAGATGTTTAAATAAATCACGATCCGATTGCGTGACTCGAATAGCCTCTAAAGTCATTCGGTTTTCACGTAATGCCGCTTCCATATCTTGAAAGGCTTTACGTACACCGCTATTTTCAGGTAATAAATAGTCACGCAGTGAGCGGGTAATAGCACTTGAGATACCACCATAAAGTGAGGCTTCGATCAATCGGTAATATTTACTTCTATCTGATGGTGAACGTAATCGTTTTGGTAAAATACCAAAATCAAACATGACCGAATGATAATCAGTAATAGAGTTAAATTGTTTAAAGATAATGCCTTCCATCAATTCAACTTTTTCTTTTAACTCTGGCAACGACAAAATACGTGCCTGTTTGTCATTTAATCTTTCTGTTACTAATTCAGTTGGGCTTATATTTACCGATAAGCCTTGCAATAAAAATGGTTTGATATCAACTTTTTTGTCACGCCCTGCTACTTGCTGTAATCGTACACCACAAATAATTCGTTGGTTACGAGAGTTAATTACATCAAGCATAGAATAGCAAACACCTGGTTTTAATTTACCATGCAATCCTTTATCTCGCGATCCTGATGTTGCCCCTGCTTCGGTTGTGTTTCTAAAATGTAATAAGGTTAAGTCGGGAATTAATGCGGTTACAAATGCTGCCATCGTGGTGGATTTACCCGCGCCATTACCACCCGATAGCGTTGTGACTAATTGATCAAGCTCAAAAGTTCGCGCAAAAAAACCATTCCAGTTAATTAGCGTTAATGAGTGAAATTTACCGTGGCCAATCATGTTTATTCTGTCTCCTCATTAACGTCTTCATATTGCTCTTCATTATTATCATTATCTAAGGTAAGTGATGATTCAATTTTAATTGCTTCTCCATCCCTAATTAAGCGTAATTGGGCTTCTTGTACATCATCACCACTACGTACATCTGCCCCAAAGCGGAAAATAGCTTCGTTGATACGAAAACGATTACTATCGTTACCAACAATAAAAAAGATCATACCCAGCCGGCGTAAACGATTTAACGCTGTTTTCACTTTATCAAAGAGTTTTTGGCGGTCCAAATCAGATCCTGTTGAACGCTGGTTCACTAATTTAAGTAATTTACTTTCATCAGCTAACGAAACTAACTCATCAAACAATTCTTGTAGGGTAAAAATGCCTTCATGAGCCAATCGTTCTGGGCTTAAGTATAAATAGCAAAGTACCTTGCCAACAAGCATATCAAGTTCAGAAAGAACTGAGCGAGGAATTAATGTTGTAGAACGAGGGCGTAGGTAAAAAAAACCTTCTGGCGCTCGAATTAATTCTACATTATAACGTTGATAAAATTGTTCAAGCTCAAGTTGGAAATCCATTAGGAATGCATGATGATCAAGTTCATCAATACCAATATGGCGCCCAGATCGCAGTAAACTATCAAGCTCAGGAAAAATAGGATTAGCAATTGCTTGCGCCAATTTAACTGACATATATTTATCAATAGATGCTTGAGAACTTGTGGCTATACGCTCCTTAACTTCATCAAGATGATGTGCGGTTCGTTGTGTTTCAAAATCGTTAATATCTGTTGATGACATGTGCTTGCACCTTAGCTCCATAATCGTTAATAGGCTTCCACTCAGCAGGAATTCCAAGCAAATCATCTTCGGCAATACCTAGACGAATAGCTTGTTCAATAAATAATCTTGCAATATCAAAGTGTTGTTCGCGTGGGAACTGTTCCAAATAGCTATAAATGGCAAGACCTATATCAAGTGGTTTATGTTCTTGCTTAAAGACCAATAAATTTTGCTCAATATGAGCAATTATATGTTCTTGAATCTCTTCAATCATTTCAAATTCAAGTTCTGACGGTAATTCTCCTGTTACTTCTGCTTCATGTAAAGCTAGTTCTTCATCACGCATATCAAGTAAGCGATCAGCATTAGCAAAAGTCAGCGACCAAGGCAACTCAAAATATCCTTGTATCGATTTACGTAAACGCTGTGAAAACACACGATTTTTATCTAAGTCAATAGCAGTACGAATAAATTTATGGACATGGCGATCATAACCGATCCAAAGGTCTATCGCTTTTTGCCCCCAACCAATAATTCGATCTAGTTTACCTTGTAAATCCATAACAACATTGTTAATTTTATCAAGATCAGGATTATCAAGCGTCGCATCTTGTATTAAAAGCAAACTGGCTTGCAATTTATCCCCAGCCGCTGCTAAAGTGTCTTGTAATTCGCGCAATGTTTGCGATGTTTCGGTAAGTAAACCTTCACAACTGCTAATTGCAGCTTGCCAATCTTGGCTTAATAAGGCTGAAATGTTTTGCTTCACATCTGCCTGCTGCTCATCCATAACACGTTGCGTGATATCAATACTGTCAAAAATCTCAGCAACGGAATATTTTAACGGCGCAAAAACATTGCGATGCCAATGCAGATCATCACCACCTTCAAGCGCAGCATCGGCAGCACGTTTTAACTCTTGTGCAACAATAGAAAGTTGGAGAGATAAACGTAAGGTGGAAAACTCTCGCTGACGAATATAATAATCAGTAATACCTATTCCCAATGGCGTCAAACGATAGATAGAAAACCCATCAGTCATTTCACTAGTAAATCGAGTAATAAACCGTTGTCGGACTAAATCATTAATTGCATTATTGGCACGCACAGTAATGGTATCTTCACTTTGCTCAAAAATTTGTGAAACATGCCTAAAAGCGTCAATTAATTCCGATTCTGTCATCTCTCCATCAAAACGCTCGCTGTTTAATACAGCAATAGCTAATAAAAAAGCTAACCTTTCAACAGGCAAGACGATCGAAAAATCATTCTTTTTTGCCCAAGAGACCAGTTCTGGCACTGATTGGGAAAAATCAATCATAAAAAATCCTTAATTTAAGGAGATAAAAATCGAATCATACCTCAAAGTTTTATATCTCAAGGTAGAAATAAAAATAACGCCAATTATATAACAATATAGAGTAAATTTGTAATGGAATTCGATGAAAGCTCGAAAACTATAATTATTTAACTTACATTGCCTTTTAACGGTATAATAATAAAAAATAAGATAATCTGAAAAGACCAATACTTTTATATTGGTCATAATAACATGAAGTTAATTAAGAGTTGTTGAGCTTTTGTGTTCGTATATTAATCAACAATGCATTGGCAGCCACAAAAGTATAAGTGCTAGCGATATCATGATGTTATCCTTGCGAAAGCTCGAAACAAATCGGTAAACTACCACTATCAACAGCGAGATGGATTTTAGTTGAATTGCCCCGCAGCTTTTTCTTATCTGCTGTGAATACTGAGTTGTTACAACTGAGTTATATCGATGCGCTCGCACAATAAAACCATCGAGGAAAACCCATTCAAAACAGCTATACTTAATAGTTGTTTGAAAATATACATTAATATGACTTTTCTAGGGCATAAATAAAAACATCTATAGAATGTATTTCATTAACCAAATGTAATTGGTAAATCTTGCCAAGGAATACCCGTTCTTATTCGGAACAGTATTCCTTCAAATGTCACCCTATTATTCTGGTTTATTATAAGCTTGACCGTACTTTTCATTATTTTCATCATCGTTTCTTACTGCTTATCTGTTAACATTGTTCTTGGTATAGTGAACTAAGTTATGGTTGTTTTTTGGCAAAATTATTATAAAGTTCACTATGCTATTTAAAAAACTACCATCAGAGATAAACACACGCTAATAATATAAAAATTAATCGCCTCTGCACACCGCAATAGTACTAGGATAATTCGCACGATCTAGAGAAACGTTACCTCTAAGCCCCATTACTCGATATACTTTTCCCCCCAAAAAACCACCGTTTATTTTCTCTAACTCACTGGTCCATCTTTCACCATCTTTACTCCAAATTCCACCATATCTTTGAGTTATACCCCATTCTCCCATAAATGTCCCTACAGCCCGAATAAAATGATCCCAATTATTAGTTAGCTCATTGATATCATACAAATATTGACGTCGAAAATTATAGTTCATTGCTTCCTCTTTTGTTGTTCTTCCTTGTCTTGAACCTCGACAAAAATCTAATGCTGGGAAACGAGTTGCAGAAGCTAACATTCGATTGTTTGCAAAGACTATTTCCGAACTACCAGCTCTTGCCCATTTATTTGGGACCGGAATAGTAAAATTATCTAACCATATCCATGATTGACCATTAAAATATTCCATTGTTATCGTCGGTGTTCCATTTTGGATAAACTCCCCTTTTGTTGCCGACTCATATATCACAGAACAGTTTTGTGCAATTCCTCCTGCAGTCCATAAAGAAATCTTTCCTGCTCCATTATGAGAATAGCAACGATATCGAGTTTGATCGGCTCCTGAACCAATTAAACTAAAACCAGCTTTTTTAAATCCAGTTGTAGGAAAACCTGACCAACGACTAAAACCGTTTATTTCATTAAACACACTACTATCGTGCCCACCATAATTAGTCATCTCATTTGGTTTAAGATAACAAATACCTTGTCCATATGGCATAAAAGTATATACAACAGGAGGAGCACTACCATAAAATCGACTATTAGGAATACCATATCTGGTAGTTACACTTACATCATTTACCTCAACTTTTAAGGTATATGGACCACCACAGTTCCATAATTCCCAATTTAAACGATCGTTAGGTATCGGTATATTATTGTCATACCATGTAGCTTTCATAGTACCCGAAATTGTTCCCTCCTTTTCGTCACCATCATCATCACCGATTAATACACCAGCAACATTATGAAAATTTCCATCAGCAGGAACTAATGTCCATACATCCGAAAAATGCATGTGTTCTGGTGCACGAATAGCGACAGAGGAATCCCACGCATTTAGCCATTCTATGCCACCACGGACATCTCGTCTCGGCATATTAAAGCCTTGAAGTTGGTTTAAATTTGATAGTTTTGTAACTCGATCTGTTAATAATAAATAAGGTGCGTTACCAATAATTGCTTTTTGAGAGATCGCTGAATAGGATTTAGCAGCATGAACAGAAAAAGTTGAAAGAAATAAAAAAGAAATAACATATATAAAAATAAAACTTCTGTAGTTATTTTTTTCCATCATAATATCCTTATGTTTTTTTAATTTATTTTTACTCTAATTAAGATCCCTTACCTATAGCGCATTAAAAAGTTTATAAATAAATTAAAATCGTAAATTCATAATTTTACTTTTACCTATAAAAATTAATAAATAACATATTAATTATAATTGTTTTTTATTTTATTTCAAACAGTATAAAAATAAATTTGAATTTATTTATTCCGTACTCGCACAAACGCTTATTTATGCTAAAATCAGTATACATTCTATCTATAAACTAACATAAGGACGTAACGAAATGCATATCGGTATACCTAAAGAACGGTTAGCCAATGAAGCTAGAGTTGCAGCAACGCCTCAAACTGTTGGACAACTGTTAAAACTTGGCTTTACAGTCTCTGTAGAACAGGGCGCTGGACATGCTGCTCATTTTGAAGACCAAGCTTTTATTGATGCTGGAGCAACCATTCAAAACGCGCAAGAAATTTGGCAAAATGATCTGATTTTAAAATTTCATGCACCAACAGATGATGAAATTGCTTTAATGAAAGAGGGATTAACCCTTATCAGTTATATTTATCCAGCTCAACATAAAGAACTATTAGAAAAACTTGCCACTAAAAATATTACTGTTATGGCAATGGACTGTGTGCCACGTATTTCACGCGCACAATCTTTGGACGCATTGAGTTCAATGTCTAATATTGCTGGTTACCGTTCAGTTATCGAAGCAGCAAATCAATTTGGTCGATTCTTTACTGGTCAAGTTACTGCTGCTGGTAAAGTGCCTCCAGCTAAAATATTAGTTATTGGAGCAGGTGTTGCAGGCCTTGCAGCAATTGGTGCCGCAGTGAGTTTGGGGGCAATTGTTCGTGCTTTTGATACCCGACCTGAAGTTGCCGAACAAATTAACAGCATGGGCGCTGACTTTTTAGAGTTAGATTTTGAAGAAGAAGCAGGTTCTGGTGACGGTTATGCTAAACAGATGTCAGCCGCCTTTATTGAAGCTGAAATGGCCCTATTTGCTGAGCAAGCGAAAGATGTTGATATTATTATCACAACAGCATTAATTCCAGGCAAACCTGCACCAAAACTCATTTCGAAAGAAATGGTTGAATCAATGAAACCTGGCAGTGTTATTGTTGATTTAGCAGCATTAACTGGCGGAAACTGTGAATTGACTAAACCAGGTGAAATTTTCGAAACAGATAACAACGTAAAGATTGTTGGTTATACTGATTTAGCTAATCGTATGCCAGCGCAAGCATCACAACTTTATGGTACGAACATTGTTAACCTATTAAAACTACTTGCTAAAGAAAAAGACGGGAATATTGATATCAATTTTGAAGATGTCGTAATCCGTGGTGTAACGGTGGTTAAAGACAAAGAAATTACTTGGCCAGCACCGCCAATTCAGGTATCAGCTCAACCTCAGAAAAAAGCAGCTGAACCAATTGCTAAACCTGAACCTAAACCAATGGATGTTCGTAAAAAATACGGTATTTTAGCTTTGGCTATTATTGCTTTCTTCTGGCTGGCTCATTCCGTTCCTGAAAGCTTTTTAGGTCACTTTACTGTGTTTGCATTATCTTGTGTTGTTGGCTACTACGTAGTATGGAATGTCACACACTCTTTACATACACCTCTGATGTCGGTAACAAATGCAATTTCTGGGATTATATTAGTCGGTGCAATATTACAAGTCGGCGATGATAATAGTTTAACTACGGCGATTGCCTTTGTTGCTATTTTGATTGCTAGTATCAATATTTTTGGTGGATTCTTTGTTACTCAAAGAATGCTGAAAATGTTCCAACGTGGCAAGTAAAGGAGAGCATACATTATGAGTAATGGAATCATTCAAGCAGCCTATGTTATTGCTGCATTACTTTTTATCTTTAGCTTACGAGGTCTTTCTAACCAAGAATCGGCCAAATCAGGAAATATCTACGGTATGATTGGAATGGCAATTGCACTTATCGCGGCAGTTGCTAGTATCAAAGGTGGATTACACTGGATCATCATTGCTATGGTTATTGGCGCTGCAATTGGTCTATATCTGGCCAAAAAAGTGGAAATGACACAAATGCCAGAACTTGTTGCACTACTTCATAGCTTCGTGGGAATGGCTGCGGTTCTTGTTGGCTTAAATAGCTTTTTAGATTCTCACATTCAAGATTTTCACGGTGGTGAACTGACTGTACATTTAGTAGAGATTTTTGTTGGCGTCTTTATCGGCGCAGTAACCTTCTCAGGCTCTATTGTCGCATTTGGTAAATTAAATGGACGCATTAGCTCGAAACCATTATCCATACCAAATAAACATTATTGGAACTTAGCTGCAATTGTTGTTTCTACCATTTTAATGTTTGTCTTCGTTAAATGCGAAAATGGAATAGGTGCTACAATTAGTTTGTTCATCATGACAATTATTGCATTCGTTTTTGGTTTCCATTTAGTTGCCTCAATTGGCGGTGCTGACATGCCAGTGGTTATTTCAATGCTAAACTCTTATTCGGGTTGGGCAGCGGCAGCGGCAGGCTTTATGCTAGGTAATGATCTTCTCATTGTAACTGGTGCATTAGTTGGTTCATCAGGTGCCATTCTTTCATATATTATGTGTAAAGCAATGAACCGTTCATTTATCAGTGTTATTGCGGGTGGATTTGGTAGTGATGGTAGCACAGCTAGTTCATCTGATGAAGAACAAGGTGAGTACCGTGAAATGCAACCAGCCGAAGTAGCACAAACACTAAAAGAGGCGCGTTCTGTTATCATCGTTCCTGGCTATGGTATGGCTGTTGCACAAGCACAAGGTGCTGTAAGTAATATTACCGAAAAACTACGCGCAATGGATATTGAAGTAAGATTTGGTATTCATCCTGTTGCTGGACGTTTACCTGGTCATATGAACGTGTTGCTCGCAGAAGCCAAAGTACCTTATGATATCGTTCTTGAAATGGATGAAATCAATGATGACTTCCCTGATACGGATGTCGTTTGGGTTATTGGTGCAAATGATACAGTAAACCCAGCTGCTGAAGAAGATCCAAATAGCCCAATTGCTGGCATGCCTGTTCTTGAAGTTTGGAAAGCAAAAACGGTCATTATTTCTAAACGATCAATGAATACCGGGTATGCAGGTGTACAAAATCCACTATTCTTTAAAGAAAATAGCTATATGTTATTTGGCGATGCGAAAGATAGTGTTGAAAAAGTATTACAAAACCTTTAATTAACCTCAACCAATACTATTGTGGCATTTTCCACAATAGTATTGGATATATGTCCTTACCACTTATCTGCAAACTTGAGTAATAAAATTCATACTATTGATAATAACTCAGCTAGCCAAATAATATTCATCTGTAGAAATTACTCGCCCATTGACAGTAATTGAAGAAAATACTGTAACGAATACACAGAAAAAACAAAACTAATGCCGTATCACAAACGAGAGATATAACAGTTATATCATAAAGAAAAGATAACCATTACCGATTTAGCTGCTTTATGGTTAGTCGACCGACCATCTATAATGTGCTAAAAAAACCAATTGAAACTGTTTATCCTCTTTAACCGGTAAGAACAAACGTTATAAAAACATGAGTTATGGTATTAACCATCTGGTTAAAATAGAAAAATCCAATGAATATAAAACATGAATACAGGTAACGTAATTTTTTACGTGAGTTTTGCACTCACTATGGGATATTTACACAACTGCTCACTTTTTCAGTTATATTTTTTGTAAAAAATATTCAGGATTCTATACCGTTTCGCGGTTAATTGAGAATTCACAACATCGATTGGTTAAACAAGCAATAACCATGGTATCAATCAAAACTTCGCAAAACCTAACAGTTAATAAATGAATGAGCAAGCCGAAAGCGATAGGTACTTTAATGGAGATGTGATATTTACTTTTAGGTTAAATTTTTGTAAAAAATATTCAGGATTCTATACCGTTTCGCGGTTAATTGAGAATTCACAACATCGATTGGTTAAACAAGAAATAGCCATAGTATCAATCAGAAATTCGCAAAAACCACCAGTTAATAAATGAATGAGCAAGCCGAAAAGCGTGATACGGACTTTCATGGCAAGGTGGCATCATCAACAAATCGTTAGCGATTAAAAAGATAGAAAACAAAAGATTAAGTGATTTATTCACTTTTATAATGTGGTTCAACCGTATAAAGCGGTTCCCAGTAAAATACTTTATGCATTTTTAGAGGATTATTTTAATCATAACAAATAAACAACCCGATGTTTTCCTACAATTAATCTATTTATTACTCACTAAATACATATTTTATTTTGTTAAATAGTTTCAGGAAAGTATGTGTTTCAGTATAAAATAGCATTTATATTAATGATTATCTTTTTTGATTTGTTCTTTATGATAAAGATAATAAGCACCTCGAGATACCATTCGAAGTTGGAAAATAAGATCTTCAATTAATTTTTCACGCTGTACCAAATCAAAATCAATCGCTTCTGCACCCGCATTAAATGCAATAGTGACCATCGCTTCTGCTTGAGCTTCGTTGTAATGGTGAGGCATTTGGTTGGCATCATCAAGATAATCGACAAGCTCTACAATAAAGTGCTGAATTTCTCGAGCAATAGCAGAACGAAAAGCGGCTGACGTCCCCGCTTTTTCGCGAAGAAGTAATAAAAAGACTTTTGGGTTTTTATCAATAAATTCAATAAATGTGGTGACTGATGTCCGTAATACGCTACCGCCTTTTTCAATACGCTTACGCGCTTGGCGCAATAATTGGCGAAGCGTTAAACCGCTTTCATCAACCATAGCTAAACCCAACTCATCCATATCACGAAAATGCCGATAAAATGAAGTAGCGGCTATTCCTGCTTCACGCGCTACTTCTCGCAGGCTTAAACTAGCAAAACCTTGCTCTGCATTAAGTTGATTAAATGCGGCTTCGATTAAAGTACGACGAGTTCTTTCTTTCTGTTGAGCTCGAACACCACCAATCTTGATATTTTTCATCTAATAGCTCAATTCTGATATTCCTACATCCTCGAACATTAATTTGCTGATTTCAATAATTGTTCTTTTTCAGCAAGTACTTTTGGCATATGCTCACGGATAGTCTTAGCTATTGTTTCATAGCGAGAGCGTAATGGTGAACCAGGGCGATAAATCAAAGTAATACTACGTGATGGCACTGGGTCTGTACAAGGGATATAACAGATATTATCACGAATTCGCTCATTAGGCGCAGCAAGTTCTGGAAATAAAGTGATACCACGACCCGCAGAAATCATACTCCTAAGCGTTTCAAGACTAGTCGCTTTGAACTGTTTATCTTCATCAATGCCAACTTGAAAACAATACCCCATTGCGTGATCACGCAAGCAGTGGCCATCTTCTAACATTAAAAATTTATGTCCTTTTAAGCCAGATAATTTAATGGTCTTTTTATTTGCTAGCTCGTTATCAGATCGAACAGCTAAAAACATCGGTTCCTCAAATAAAGGCAATTCAATAAATTGAGATGTCTCTTTAACTTGCGCAACAATAGCACAATCAAGTTTACCACTTTCTAACTGAGCAACAATGCTAGCCGTTTGTGCTTCATGTAAGTAAAGTTCTAATTTTGGAAAAGATTCATGTAAAACGGTAATAACATGAGGTAAAAGATAAGGCGCTATAGTAGGAATTAATCCGATATGCATCGGTCCTGACATTTCTTCACCTTGACGGCTTGCCATTTCTTTTAGAATTTGAATATTACGCAAAATCTCTTTAGCCTGTTCAACTAGCATCATACCTGTTTGTGTAAATAATACTTTGCGGCTCGTACGTTCTAATAACATTACGCCTAATTCATCTTCTAATTTTCTAATTTGGCCACTAAGAGTTGGTTGACTCACATTGCAAGCATCTGCTGCTTTACGAAAATGGCGAAATTCAGCTAACGAAACAAAATATTCCAAATCACGAATATTCATAATATCCCCAATAAGTTATTAGTTAATGGTATATACTCAAATAGCTTCCATATGTAAGATTAATAGCATTAAAAATGCGCGTTATAATTTCTTAAACTATAATGCTTTATAAATAATATCCTACGAAACAAATAAACAAGAAGAAGTTCTGAGTATAGTTTTATTTCATCTTAATCAGTTAGTCAAAAACACTAACCAAAGCAAAACGAAATTTGTCGTTTTTAATTAGGTATTACTAATATTACTATATTAAGTACTATTGTTGATAATTATGTTCAAAAAATCAAATATAATATTTAAATCATTTTGGAAAAATCATTTTATTGAGAGAAAAACATCAATTTTAAGAAACATGGAAACTTATTAGCAATTGCGATATAATCACGCACTATAACTATTTTTAAGCCAAGATACTTTTTTGAGGTGTGCTATTTTTAAACAAGTTTCACGTTTTTATCAAAAGTTTTTCCGTCATGAAGATAAACAGAAAATGGGCTATGTGTCCATTCCACGTAATGAACATACTATATCCCGCAAAGAAATTAGTGAAAATGCATTAAAAGTCCTTCATCGATTAAATAAACAAGGGTATGAAGCTTATTTAGTAGGTGGATGTATTAGAGATCTCATTTTAGGCAAAACACCAAAAGATTTTGATATCACGACTAATGCAACGCCCGAGCAAATTCAGAAGCTTTTCCGTAACTGTCGTCTAGTGGGAAGACGATTTCGCCTCGCTCATATTATGTTTGGCAAAGAAATCATTGAAGTTGCGACTTTTCGTGGAGATCATGCGTCCCAAGAAGGACAAACTAATATATCTAAACGTTCACAATCAGGTATGCTGTTACGAGATAATGTGTACGGAACCATTGAACAAGATGCAATTCGCCGCGATTTTACCATGAATGCCCTTTATTATAGTATTAATGATTTCACTTTACGTGATTATTGCGGAGGATTGAAAGATTTACAAAAAGGTATTATTCGATTAATCGGCGATCCACAGACTCGTTATCGAGAAGATCCTGTTAGAATGTTAAGAACTGTTCGTTTTGCTGCTAAATTAAATATGGCAATTGAACCAGCTACTGCTGAACCAATTAAACACCTTGCACCTTTATTAAAAAATATTCCATCTGCTCGGCTTTTTGATGAGTCTCTTAAACTATTACAAGCAGGCAATGGCTACAAAACTTATGAACTACTGAGAGAATATTGTCTTTTTGAGCAATTATTTCCGATTATTGGGCGGTTTTTTACCAATAATCAAAATGGTTACCTAGAAAAAATCATTGCGCAGGCTCTAAAAAATACCGATTATCGTATTGCCAACAATAAACGGGTCAACCCTGCATTTTTATTCGCTGCATTTTTCTGGTACCCAATTATTGAGCAAACACAAGCAACCTGCGTAGAAAGTGGCTTACCATTCCATGATTCATTTTCGATGACAATTAACGAAGTGCTAAGTGAGCAATGCAAAAATATTGCCATACCTCGACGTTTTACCTCTACAATGGGAGATATTTGGCGCTTGCAGCTACGTATGAAAAAACGAGAAGGTAAACGAGCATTTGTTATATTAGAACATCCTAAATTTCGAGCAGCTTATGATCTGTTAGAAATGCGAGCCTCAATCGAAAAAGGAGAACTCTTAGAACTGGCTAAATGGTGGGATGAATTCCAATACTCTTCGGTAGAAAAAAGAATATTGATGGTAAAACAACTTAATAAAATCAATAAACGCAAAGTGAAACGTTAATTTTTAATTCGCACTTTTATAAATAATCGTTATAATGTTGAAATTAAAATAATCATAATAATTTTATAATCATTGATGAAAAAATTAACGCCTTCTCTTATTGCACTAACCATCACTATTTCTTTGTATAACAACGCTAGTTATGCTATAGATTTACCGAAAGCTGTTAGCAATAATCCTCAATGCCTTGTAGACGTACCTAGGTTTGATCGCCCTTTAGTCAATGGAAATATAAATACCTTACCAGTCAATGCTGAAGCTAATCAATTTGAAGCGATTTATCCAAATATTGCCATATATCAAGGTGAAGTATTTATTGAGCAAGGTAACCGCACTGTTCAAGCAGACAAAGTAACCATTGACACCAATGATGATAATAATCGAACTGTAACATTAGAAGGGAATATTAATTATCAAGATAATTTGATAAAAATGAAAGGCGAGAATGCATCAATGAATCTCAATAACAATGATGCCAATATGAGCCCAAGCCAATATCACCTTGTTAATCGACTTGGTCGCGGTAATGCTGATCAGATGAATCTTGAAAAGAACCGCTATGTTATTTTAAAAAATGGTAGTTTTACATCTTGTCCTGTTAATGATAGTACATGGAATATTAAGGGAACAACGGTTATTCATGACAATGAAGAACAACTACTAGAAGTTTGGAATGCGGTATTTAGTGTTGGTAAAGTCCCTGTTCTATATTCACCTTATTTACAATTACCAACTGGTGATAAACGCCGTTCTGGATTATTGATGCCTAATTTTGGCTATGACAGCATTGATGGCATTGATTTTTCAATACCAATCTATTGGAATATTGCACCAAATTATGATGCAACTTTTACGCCCAGAGTTTTACAAAAACGAGGTGTACAATTACAAACAGAATTTCGTTATTTAAATGAAATAGGTTTAGGCACACTTGCCTTTTCTTGGTTGCAACATGATAGACAATATGACGAAGATAGAAAAAATCATTTTAATGGCAACAATTATGATGACAATAAACATCGTTGGTTATTCCATTGGAAAAATGAAGAATTAATTAACTATAATTGGCGTTTTTATACTGATACAACGCGTGTCAGTGACAATCAGTATCTTACCAATCTAAACTCTAAATATGCATCTCAAACTGCTGGCTACTTAACACAGTTCTATAAAATTACTTATAATGACGAAAATTGGGATCTTACGCTAGGCTATAAGCATTTTCAGCCATTTCACTCTGAATTAAAAAATTCACTTTACCAAACCGAGCCACAATTAGATATTAGTTATTATAATAATGATTTGGGACCTTTCAAATTTAGAGCATTTTCTCAACTATCCCGCTTCTTGACATCGGGTCGAAAGAAACCTAAAGCATGGCGAGCACATCTTGAACCAACGCTTAATTATACCTTAACCAATTCTTGGTCATCATTAGCCACCGAAGCAGGTTTTATGGCTACTCACTATAAACAAGATAATATTAAAAATTATATTGATCAATATAAATACTTAGACAAAAACGTAAATCGTTTTTTACCTAAATTTAGTATTGACGGTAAAGTCATCTTTGAACGGGATATGCCTTATCTCCATAACTATACTCAAACCTTAGAACCACGAGTAAAATACATCTATATTCCATATCGAAAACAATCAAATATTTGGGCATATGATTCCACTATACTGCAATCAGATTATATTGGCTTATTCAGAGATCAGCCTTATAGTGGTCTAGATAGAATTGCTTCAACTAATAAGATATCAACGGGTGTAACAACACGAATTTATAATCAGAATAAAGTTGAAAAATTCAACTTATCAATTGGGCAAATTACTTATTTTACCAAATCAAAAACGAGCGAACACAATAATGATTTAGACGAAAACTCTGATACTGGTAGTATTACTTGGGCATCAGATAATTTTTGGCGCATAAATGATGACATGATCTTTAGAAGCGGGATCCAATATGATACTCGAATTGATACAATTTCATTAGCTAATGTAACATTTGAATATCGACCGTCTGCAGATAAGTTAGCACAATTATCTTATCGCTACGCAAATCGTAACTATATTGACACTGTCGATAAAAATTCTGCTTATAGAGGTTACAAACAAGATATCTCCCAAGCAGGAGTGATGACAGCATGGCCATTATCACAAACAGTCAGCGCTGTTGGATCATATTATTATGATGTAAAATTAGGTCAATCCGCAGATGGTTTTGTCGGATTACATTATAGTGATTGTTGTTGGGGAACAACAATACAGTATGGTAAGAAACTAACAGATTGGAACAATACTTCTCGTAGAAGCAAATATGAAAATAAATTATCTATTAATTTCGAATTGCAAGGATTAGGCAACAATCGAGACACCAAAGCCAAAATGCTAAATTTCGGAAAACTACCATATACAACAACATTTGAATAAGATATTTCTGTAAAAATAATAGATAACCAATAAATTTATTGCAAGCAGTGAATGCTGCAACAACAAAATGAGTTGAGTGAAGATGAAATTATTAAAACTATTTATCGCTTTAAACCTAAGCGTAAGTTTAGGTGTTTTAACGCCATTGTCTGTCAATGCTGCACCTAAAGTTGTAGAGCAAGTCGCTGCAATTGTAAATAATAACGTTATTTTAGAAAGTGACGTTAATGACATGTTAAAAACAATTAAAGCTAGTACCGATTCTAGAAACTTACCCAATGATAAGGTGCTCAGACAACAAATCATTGATCGTCTCATTATAGAAAACCTAATTTTACAAAAAGCAGCTAAAGCTAAAATCACTGTTAGCGATGACGAGGTAACTAGTGCTATTAGCAGAATTGCTGCCCAAAATGGTATGACTATCGATCAGCTTCGAAGCAAGTTGTCAACAATGGGGATCAGCTATGGAGCGTATCGTGAAAGAATCCATAATGACATGTTGATTGAAGAAACACGAATGCATGAAGTAAGACCTAGAATCAAAGTTTCAGAAAAAGAAGTTGATAACTTAGCTAAAAACATTGCTCGTCAACCAACTAATAATATTGATGTAAAAATTAGCCATATTTTGATTTCTATTCCAGAAAGAGCATCAAAACAACAAATAGATAATGCAACAAATAAAGCACGGGATATTATTAATCGAGCTCAAAAAGGGGAAAATTTTGCTAAATTAGCCACTTCATATTCAAACGATGATCTTGCTTTAAAAGGTGGTAGTATGGGTTGGCGTAAACTTAATGAGTTACCGACTATTTTTGAAGAACGCTTAATACGTGCAGCAAAAGGCAGTATTATTGGCCCTATCCGCTCTGGTGTGGGTCTGCATATTTTAAAAGTTGATGATACACGTTCAGAAGCACCAAAAACAATTACAGTTCAAGAAGTAAATGCTCGTCATATTTTGATTAAAACAAATGTGTTAGTCACAGACCAAAATGCAAAACAAAAACTTACTGATATTCGTAAATCAATTACTAGTGGTGCAACAACTTTTGAAGCAGCTGCTAAAGCTAATTCTGAGGATACAGGTACAGCGAGTAAAGGGGGAAACTTAGGTTGGAACCGTCCTGAGATTTATGATAGCGGTTTTAGAAATGCACTAGCTCAATTAAAAAAAGGGGAAATAAGTCAACCAATAAAATCATCTTATGGTTGGCATTTAATCGAATTAATCGATACAAGGCGGATTGATGGGAAGAATGCCATGGAAAAGGCACAAGCTTATCAACTTATTTTTAATCGTAAATTTGTTGAAGAGGCCCAAGTGTGGATTCAGGAAATAAAAGGTGATGCCTATATTAAAATTACAGGTGAAGATAAACATGAATAGCCGTGTTCATCAAGGGCATTTTGCCCGCAAGCGATTTGGGCAAAACTTTTTACATGATAATTATATTATCGAAAATATAGTTGCAGCTATACAGCCCAAAAAAGAGCAGGCTCTAGTCGAAATAGGCCCTGGCCTTGCAGCATTAACTGTACCTATAAGTCAATGTGTTGATCATTTGACCGTTATAGAGATCGACAGAGATTTAGCCAACAGATTAGTGGAAAACCCACTATTGAAAAATAAACTAACTGTCATTGAACAAGATGCACTGACCTTTGACTTTAATCAACTAGCTGAGCAATTAGACAAACCATTAAGAGTATTTGGAAACTTACCTTATAATATTTCAACACCTTTAATGTTTCATTTATTCGAATATGCAAATATCATTACTGATATGCATTTTATGCTACAAAAAGAAGTAGTAACTCGCTTAGTTGCTGCTCCTAATAGTAAAGATTATGGTAGATTGAGCGTCATGGCTCAATATTATTGTCAGATCATACCTGTTCTCGAAGTTCCACCAACATCATTTAAGCCAGCACCAAAGGTTGATTCAGCTGTTGTTAAATTAATTCCTTATAAAGAAAAGCCTTATATTGTTAATGATATAAAAATACTTTCTCGTATTACGATGGAAGCATTTAATCAACGACGTAAAACTATTCGTAACAGTTTAAGCAACATGTTTACTGCTGAACAGCTAGAGGATTTAAATATTGATCCAAGTTTACGTGCAGAAAACTTAACAGTACAGCAATACTGCCAACTTGCAAACTCATGGTGTTAACTATATGGCAAACTTACTTATTGGCGATATTCATGGGTGTTATGATGAATTTATGCGAGTACTTGAAAAAGCAAAATTTTCATCATCAGACACGCTATGGCTAACCGGTGATCTAGTTGCCAGAGGGCCAAAATCATTAGATGTCCTAAGGTTTGTTAAACATAATGCCAATCAAATTCGATTAGTATTAGGTAATCATGACTTACATTTATTATCAATTTATGCAGGTGTTACTGTTTCTAAAAAGAAAGATAATCTTGAATGCGTAATCAATGCGCCTGATTTTGATGAATTAATGAATTGGCTACGTAAACAACCATTGGTTCAAATTGACGAGTCACTAAAACTAATTATGACCCATGCTGGTATTTCACCACAATGGGATCTTGAAACACTAAAAAAATGTGCCAATGACTTGAACATTATGTTATCTAGTGACTCTTATGCCTTATTCCTTGATAAAATGTATGGTAACTTTCCTGATGAATGGTCACCTGAACTAAAAGGTTTAGATAGACTGCGCTATATTGCTAACGCATTAACTCGTATGCGTTTTTGCTATGAGGATGGTCGCTTAGATTTTTATTGTAAAAAGTCGCCAGAGCAAGCACCTTCAAAGCTTAAACCTTGGTTCTTATTATCAAGTAAAATTCCAAAAGAATATAGTATTGTTTTTGGGCATTGGGCTGCGTTAAACGGAAAAGGCACACCTGAAACCATTTACGCACTTGATACAGGGTGTTGTTGGGGCGGAAAATTAACATGCTTACGATTTGAAGATAAAAAATATTTCAAGAAACGTAATATTGAAACAAAAAGTTAAAGTTACTACTAAAAAGGACCAATTATTATGTCTACTTTATCTGTCATTAAATCAATATGGAAAATAATTAACTTTATTAGAGAAATATTTCTTAATCTAATATTTCTAATTATTATTATTTTAATTTTTAGTGTTATCACATTAATCAAAGAAACACAAAAACAAGAAATTGTTCCACAATATGGAGCTTTGGTTTTGGATATTGAAGGGATTATTGTTGATAACACACTCTATAGTGATGAAATTTATGCCTTACAAAATAAAATTTACGGCAAAAAAATAAATACCTCCCGTGAAAATAGTTTATTCGAATTGACGCAAAAAATAGCTCAAGCGGCCAATGACCCAAAGATTACCAGTATGGTCCTAAAATTAGATAATTTTGTTGGTGCAGACATGAGCGCTCTTCAATATATGGGTAAATATTTGGCTAAATTTAGCGAATCTAATAAACCAATTTACGCTTTTGGTTCGAGCTTTAATCAAAGCCAATATTATTTAGCAAGCTATGCAGATAAAATCTATTTGACACCTATTGGCGCTGTTAATGTATATGGATTAGCAGCCAACAACCTATACTATAAAACCCTACTTGATAATTTAAAAATCAACACACACGTTTTTAGAGTCGGTACTTATAAGTCTGCCATTGAGCCATTCATTCGTAATGATATGTCTGAAGAAGCAAAAAGCAATACGACTCGTTGGCTAACACTTATGTGGAATAACTATCTTGACGATATATCAACGCAACGAAAAAAAACTAACACACAATTGGTTCCGGCACCAGATACTATGTTAGCTAATTTAAAAGCAGCGAATGGAAACATGGCTCAATATGCTATATCTAATGGATTAGTTGATGCCATTGCATCTAACTACCAATTTGAGTCCGAATTGACTCAGAAACATCAATTAAGCATTTATGATTATCAACTTAAATCAAAAGATAAAGAACCAGATAATGATAACAAGCCACTTATTGCTGTTGTTTTTGTCAACGGTACTATTAGCGATGGAGAAAACAGTAGTAATATTGCGGGTAGTCAAGACATTGTAGAACAATTAAGAAATATTCGTAAAAATTTAACTAAACATAACATACAAGCAGTAGTATTGCGAGTAAATAGCCCTGGAGGCAGCGTAGATGCATCAGAAGCAATCCGTAGTGAATTGGATGCATTACGTAGCTATAAAATTCCTGTTGTCGTCTCTATGGGCGGAATGGCTGCATCAGGTGGATATTGGATATCAACCGCATCTGATTACATTATTGCAAGCCCAAATACCATTACAGGCTCTATTGGTATCTTCGGTATTATTCCAACATTTGAAAAATCATTATCTCATATTGGTGTTTACAGTGATGGAGTAGCTACCTCACCGTTAGCGGGAAATAGCTCAACGCAAGAATTACCTACCGAAATGAATCAACTAATTCAAATGAATATCGACAATGGCTATCAAACATTTATTTCTTTAGTAGCAAACGCAAGGAATATGACGACTGAGCAAGTTGATAAAATAGGACAAGGCCAAGTTTGGTTAGGCTCAGAGGCAAACAAAATTGGGCTTGTTGATAAGTTAGGCGACTTCGATGACGCCATTGAAACGGCTGCAACATTGGCTCATATAACCGATTACGAAATTGACTGGCAAAAACCAAATGGAAATTGGTTTAATGCATTTTATTCAAATATGATAGCGATGTTGCCTCAATCAACTGCTGAAATAGTTTTTGAACAACTACCTGAAGCAAAACAACTTAAACAGCAGGTTTCTTTATGGAATAAGTTTCACGACTCTCAAAATCGATATATTTACTGCTTGAATTGCGCCGATGTGCGTTAGTAATAATTTATCCGCCTAATGGCGGATATTTCCTCTAATTTAATCTAATTTATTGCTTAAACTATTTTTCTCTGGTTGAAAAAAATAGCGCATATGATTCATGGCCTCATAAATGTATTGATAATTCGGTGTTTCATTAATTTCACGATTATGTAAATCCATATGATGACTAATACCTAATCGATTCACAAGATAGATATCACTAGATGTCTTTACCGCATAAGAACTATAATTTGACATCAAAAGCCAGTTACGATCGACGATGGAGCTAAATAAATCATAACCTGTCGAATAATCACTTATATCATTTTTCACATATAAATAGTGTTTCATTAAGGTTGGAACAACATCTTCATGACTGGTTAGTTTTCTGCTATTACCTTTGATTTTTTCTAACTCTTTTCCTCCAATGATAATAAAAGGAACTTTTGTTTGCGCATCCGTATAATTACCATTATGCCCCCAAAATCCTAATTTATTATCATTCATCTCTTGAGAATGATCGCCAGTAATGACTACTATTGTGTCTTCTAATGAGTTTGATTTAACTAGTTCATCGTAGACATTTTGCAATAAAGAATCGTCATAATAAACACTTTGCTTATAGCGATTAAAAATTGGCAAAGGATCGGTGTCATTATTCAATGTCATATAATTTAAATCACCAATAGGTTTAAATTTTACCAATGAATCGGCAGGGAAATCATAAGCATGAGGAGCATCATAAAATAAAAATGAAAATGTTGGTTTAGAAGCATCTCGTGTTTTATACCATGCCAACCAATCGTCTGTGATTTGCTTATCTCGATTTGATGCCGAACCATCTTTACTACTGATTCTTAAATTTTTGATAGTGACAAATACGGTTCGATCAAACTCAGGAGCAGAAACTTTAGCTGACGTAAAGATGCCAATATTATAATTTTCTTTCTGTAATGTAGTAATAAATAGTGAAGGAATACTATTTCGTAAAAACGCATCCCAATAGGTACCAGGAATACCATAAAACAATCCAAAAATACCAGTACGTGTTGCATTACCCGTTGAATAATGGTTATCAAAAACTACACCATTATTTTGCTTAACAAAACGAAATGTATTAGGAGAAATTTCTTCACTAAATGTATCATATCGCCAAGAATCTAAAACAATAAACATAATATTTTTAGGTTTATTATTATCTGGATTAATCACCAGTGGATTTTTTGGATAATAAACACTGGCATTACTATTGTCCTTATTATACACAACTTTTCTTTGCCCTTTTTCATCAAAAAAACTCATAATTTTTTTTGATGTAAATGGGCGATAAAGTGGAATATATTCTTTTACTGCCATAATAGGCGAATAAGCATAATAAAATGCGATCATATGCACTACATGACTAATCAAAAATGAACTAAAAAGAAATATTGTTGATAGTAAGATAATTCTTGATTTTTTTTGCGATAAAACCAATTTATTATTAACAAAATAAAGAATGAAATACTCTGCACAAAATGAAATAACAATAAGCACAAGCATTAAAAGGTAAGTCAACATTGAAAAATCAACAATTTGACCAGAAAAAACCATCGATAAAACAGATTGATTTATATGAAACCGGTATTGTTCAAAAACAATCGTATCAATATATAATCCAATTTGGAAAAAACTAAATAAAATAGCAAGAATGATATTACGAATAAATTGCTTAAGTAAAAGCAGAGGAGTACAAATAATTAAAAGTAGCAAGTAGGCAGAGAAGAAATGCCCCAATACCGCAAATATTGAAAATACCATCCCTAGCCAATGAAATGAGCCCCCAGGAACAAGAAAGAATCGAATTGCTATTATTGATGAAATAAAGATATTAATTAGAACAAAGGGGTATAATTTTTTCATAGTATTTGTTATCAAGAAGTTCACTTTATATTATATGAATATTACAGCATTTTATACTTAAAAGTGGTTCTTTCTTGAAACTTTTTAACAAACTAGCACTGCTAAATAAATTTCTCATAAAATATTAACAAAAAGGGCTCACTTTAGGAGCCCTTTTCACTTAATTGGAATAAAAAAATTATCGACGATCGGCAAAGATTCTCAATAACATAATAAATAAGTTAATGAAATCGAGATAAAGCGTTAATGCTCCTAAAATAACAAATCGTCTAAACATATTGGGGTCATCTTGTGATAATTGATCGCCTAACTCTTTAAGTTTTTGTGTATCATAAGCCGTTAACCCAGCAAAAACAAATACACCTATATAAGTAATTGCCCACATTAATGGCTGACTATGCATAAAGATATTTACTATTGAAGCAATGACAATACCAATTAACCCCATAAACAAGAAACGTCCAAATCCCGATAGATCTCGTTTAGTGGTATAACCGTAAAAAGCCAAAGCAGCAAACATACCAGCTGTAATAAAAAATACGCTTGCTATCGAAGATGATGTATAAACAATAAAGTAAATTGAGAACGTACAACCATTTAAAACTGAATAAAGCATAAATAACGTTGTCGCAACAGCCCCAGAAAGTCGATTAATTAAGCCAGAAATGACAAAAACTAATCCAATCTCAGCAATCAACAATACCCACATGCCTTGGTATAATAAGTTCAAAAGCTCAACATTACTAGATGCATACCAAGCCACCAAAGCTGTTAATAACAATCCAACAGTCATCCAACCATAGACATGGCTCATATATGTTTGAATACGGCTACCTGTTTGTTCAATGATTGAACCATTAGGCGAATAATTTTTCATTAATAACCTCTCATTAAAAAGAATGATATAACTTTGTATCATTATAACCTAAATTATATCTAAAGCCATTTTTTCAATGCCTCTTTATCTGTTTTTTTAGCTTCTACCCAATTTTGCCCGTTAGGTGTTCTTTCTTTCTTCCAAAAAGGCGCTTCGCTCTTTAATATATCTATAATAAACTCTGTGGCAGCAAATGCATCTAAGCGATGTGCACTACTCGCGCCCACAAAAACAATTTGCTCATTGGCATTAATTTCACCCACCCGATGAATTATTGCTATTCGGCTTAATTGCCAACGTTCTCTTGCTTGAGCTGCGATATTAGCTAGCACCCTTTCTGTCATACCTGCATAATGTTCTAAAAATAGGCTTATCGTTTGCTTTTCAAGACTACGAACTTTGCCCATAAAAGTGACAATAGCTCCATCTTGCGGTAATTGAGAAAGCCAATCATTAAGCTGATTAACATCAATAGGGTCGTTATTAACTTTGATAAGATCCATAATGCTATCCTCCTGTTACAGGTGGAAAGAATGCAATTTCATCGTTTTCTTGAATAATATAATCAAGATCAACCAAAGTTTGATTTACTGCACATAAAACAGCACTTTCCGTAAAAGCCAATAGCCACCGTTCACCGCGTTGACTTAACTGCTCAATAAGATGAGAAACTGAAAGTTCATTAGCATCTAACATAACACACGTAGTTCCCACTAATTCTCTAATTTGTGCAAAAAAAATAACTTTATTCATCTTATCTCTACTAACTTTTTAGGCTATAAAATCACCCGACTTACCACCACTTTTGGTCAGTAAACGCACCTGAGAAATCACTATATCTTTTTGTACAGCTTTACACATGTCATAAATAGTCAAAGCAGCGACAGAGGCAGCAACCATTGCTTCCATTTCGACACCAGTTTGCCCGTTTAATCGACAAAAAGATTGAATCTTAACACAATTGTTTATTCGATCTGGCTCGATTTTAATTTCAATTTTACTCAAAAAAAGCGGATGGCAAAGCGGGATAAGCTCCCATGTTTTTTTAGCCGCTTGAATACCAGCAATTCTTGCCGTTGCAAAAACATCTCCTTTATGATGTTTACCATCAATAATCATATTCAGTGTTTCAGTTTTCATTAAAACCAATGACTCAGCGCTTGCTTCTCGCATTGTTATCTGCTTATCTGAAACATCAACCATATGAGCATCACCACGTTGATTAATATGCGAAAATGATTTGAGCATTATTTGACCCTTTACAATTTATTCTCATTAACTATAGCCAAGATAGCAAATTTTACTAATAGTTACCACTATTGCATATTAGTTTACCAACTAATATATATCGGTGAACAAACAAATTTTTCTGTAATAATAAATTGCCTTTGATAGCTTTTGCGGGTTAAGTAAAAACTGCGTACAATATAGCTTTATATTAATTGTAATATTTGTGATTTTGATGCTTATTGCTCATATAGCCTTGCCTGTACCACTTTACCAACTGTTTGATTACCAATTGGCGAAACCTGCTCAGATTGGAATGCGGGTGAAAGTACCTTTTGGCAAACGTAATATAATAGGAATTATTGTTAGTATTGATGAAAAAACTGAGTTTGATATTAAAAACTTAAAATCAATTACAGCAATTATTGATACAGAGCCTGTTTTCCCCCCTTCTATCTGGCAATTATTAGAGTGGGCGGCTAGTTATTACCATTATCCTATTGGTGAAGTTTTATTTCATGCTATGCCTATTTTACTCAGACAAGGGCACCAAGCGGTCAAAGATGAGGCAAAACGATGGCAATTAACAGCATTGGGAAAGCATATAGATCTGCAATCGCTATCTCGTGCTCCAAAACAAAAGTTATTATTATCTTCATTTAGAAATAATACTATACCTGACACGAATGTAAGTAGTGCCACGTATAACGAATTACAAAAGAAACAACTTATAGAACAAGTCACCTATCTGCCTAGTAATATTCAATGGCAAACAAATTTTTCAACTAATGCTAGCTCTATTCAACTAAATAAAGAACAGACCCATGCTATAAATGCAGTGAATGAGGAAAATAACCAATTTAAGGTATTTTTGCTAGAAGGAGTGACTGGATCAGGTAAGACAGAAGTGTATCTAAATGTACTATCGACTATCTTAGCAGCAGGGAAACAAGCGTTAGTATTAGTTCCTGAAATTGGCTTAACACCACAAACAATAAAACGTTTTCAACAACGCTTTAATGCACCTATTGATATTTTACACTCAGGATTAACAGATAAGCAAAGGCTTAACGTTTGGTTAAGAAGCAAACATGGAGAAAATGCTATTGTTGTTGGTACTCGTTCATCGCTTTTTACCCCATTTAAAAACCTAGGAATGATTATTATTGATGAAGAACATGATAATTCCTATAAACAGCAAGAAGGCTGGCGTTATCATGCGCGAGATTTAGCAATTATTCGAGCTAAATTTAATAATATTCCAATTATTTTAGGTTCAGCAACCCCATCTCTTGAAACACTTAATAATGCGCAAAACAAAAAATACCATTTATTGCCATTAACGGAAAGAGCAGGTAATGCAACACTAGCTAAACAATCGATTTTGGATATACGTGGGTTAGTGCTTACTTCTGGCTTATCTCAACCTTTAATTGAACAAATAAAAAAACATTTGTCCAACAATAATCAGGTAATGTTATTTTTAAATCGTCGAGGATTTTCACCACTATTGATATGCCATGATTGCGGTTGGATTGCCGAATGCCCTCGTTGTGATAGACCTTATACATTACATCAAAAAAAACACAAACTAATTTGCCATTATTGTGATACACCAAGAACTATTCCCAAACAATGTCCAAAATGTGGTTCAACTCATTTAATGCCAATTGGATTTGGAACTGAACAACTTGAACAACAGCTTAAAGTGCTTTTTCCTTACATCAAGATCAGCCGTATTGATCGCGATACAGTTAGTAAAAAAGGTTCATTAGATACCTATCTACAAACTATTCAACAAGGTGGTGCACATATTTTAGTTGGTACACAAATTTTAGCTAAAGGACATCATTTTCCCGATATTACTTTAGTTGGAATTATTGATGTCGATGGTGCTTTATTTTCAAGCGATTTTCGAGCAACTGAACGATTTGCTCAAATTTATACTCAAGTATCAGGAAGGGCTGGTCGTGAAGCAAAAGCGGGGGAAGTTATTTTACAAACACATCATCCAGATCACCCTTTGTTGAACATTTTACTAACTAAAGGCTATCAACAATTTGCTAAACTAACACTGCAAGAACGGAAACAAACACAATTACCGCCATTTAGTTACCAAGCATTAATTCGTGCTGCAGATCGGAATAACCATTATGCTCCTGCATTTTTACAGCATATTCATGATTGGTTAAAAGTACATTATGAGCCTGCTTTATGGCAACTTGGACCGATGCCAGCTAGCCAACCAAAGAAAGCAGGTTACCATCGTTGGCAATTACTCCTTCAACATACAAATAGACAACAATTACAGCAAATATTAGATCAATTATTAATAACAATCGCTAAATGGAGTGAAACATCAAAATTAAAATGGAGTATTGATATAGATCCTATCGATAATTAGCATAATATTATTTCCACCAATACCAATTGGTGGAAATAATAAATTATAATGTTATTTTACCAGCATTTTTGTCCAGTGTTGCCTGCCCAATACCTGAAACTTCTTTTAACTGCTCAACTGAAACAAAAGGCCCAAATTTTTCTCGATATTCTATAATCTTCTGAGCTTTATTCGGACCAATTCCACTCAACACTTTTGATAGCTCTTCTGCTGTTGCAGTATTTATATTCACTTGAACAATTTGTTTTTGTTCCTGTTTTATTGGCTCTGGTGTTGTAGAAGCCGAATCGGCAAAACTTGTGTTTGAAAAAATAAAGCTTGATAGCATAATACATAATAATGGAAATACTTTCATTTGATTAACCTCTTAAAATAGTTACGCAAATAAATTTGCTTTACAACTATCTCACTTAATCAAATGAAAAAATTTCATGAATAATAAAAATGAGAAAAGTCACCTAGGTGACTTTCCATTTTTGCTATTATTTCTACTATTTTGGAGGTTAAATCACAAATTTGCATCAGGCATAATTTCTATCTTAGCCTTAGAACGTATATCTGTGGCAAGATAATAATGCATATCATTAAGTAATATAGGTAATAGTTCTGAAGAAATATCTTCATACACTGGAGTCTCCACCTTAGCCATAGCTAGAACATAAGCACTTTTGTCATTAATAAATGCTGCTCCATAAACATTTTTCCCAGAGGCTGATGGAAGTAAATCGAAAACTTTACTAACGACTTTCTCATCAATATCCTTCGAATGTCGGGTTAACTTATATGATTTAACAAATTGCACATTTTTGTTTTTTCCTGACTGATTTAAGTCGGATAAAAAACCATCAACAGTTGTTTTAAAACGGTTATTAGCAATATCCGTATAAAGTTTATTGCGAATTTCCTCTTGTACCTCTTCAAATGGTGCAATACCTTCTGGCCGATAATCAACTAATTGGATAACAAAATCATACTGACTTTGAGCATTGTCAACGAATATCATATCGGAAAGTTTCTTATTAACTTTACCGTCAGCAATCATTTCTTCACTAAAAACAACATCTCTAACTTCTGGATAATAAAGAATTGAGAATCTATCATTATAAAAAGCCCAATCAGGAGTATATAATTTAAGCCCAGTTTTTTCAGAAAGCTCTTCAATAGATGCTGTTGACTCATTCAAATTAGCCTTAATTTTATGCTCCACTGCTTCAAAGGATTCTTGTAATTTTTGTTGTTTTAGTTTTGATTCTATTTGATATTTCGCATAATCAAAGTCCATAGCTTTTGCTTTTTGCAAGCCATCTAACTTAACTATTACATAACCACCATCGGCTTGAATTGGAGCTGAAACTTGCCCAACTTTTTTTAAACGAGCATCTTTAAATACTCGTGGCAAGGAATCATCATCAACAAACCAACCTAAGAAACCATTTTTTCCATATGGAGATATATTATTATCCTGATTAACGATTTCGGCAATACTTTCAAAATCCCTCCCCGAAGTAAGTTCTTTTAAAATACTATCAGCTTGTTCTTTACCTATAACATAAATTGCGCTATAAGATTTTTTTGCTGGAAATGTATATTTTTTTATATTTTGATTAAATTTTTGTTTAATTTCTTCATTACTAACTTTAATTTTTTTTATTAAATCATCCGTACTATTAACAATATATTTGATTTTCACTCTTTCTTTCTTAAAAAACTGCTTTTGATGCTCATTGTAATACTTTTGTTCATCTTCTAATGTTATTTTTACATCATCCATATTCACAACTGAAGGATCTATTAAAGCAGAATAAACTTGTCTAACTTGATTTTTCAATAACGATATTTCTGAATCAATAGGTAAAACAAAACCACTATTAGTTATGGCATTAACAAACTGTTGTTGTTGTAATACACTTCTTATAATTTCGGCATAACTATCTGGAGTGAAATGATTTTCAGCAAGAAGATTTAAATAAGTTTGATTATCAAATTTACCATTTTTGAAAAAGTCTCTTTGTTTCTTAATAAACTTTTTAATCTGATCATTACTAATAGCTACACCAATACTTTGCGAAAACTTATAAGCTAAATAATTATCAATTTGATGAGATAATACATTACGGCGTAGCTGTTTAATAAAAGAACTATCACCGCCAGCCTTTGCTGTTACAGCCCTTGCTTGGGCTTCAAATTCGGCTCTACTAATACCCTCACCATCAACTTTTGCAATGTACAGCTGCTGATCTCGCGGGCTATTACCGCCACCAAAGCCCAAAAATCCGACGCCTGTGAAAATAAAACATAAAATAATTATTGCAAAAATAATCTTAACAAAAATATTATTTGCTGCTGTTCGGATTGTTTCCATCATTTCTTGCGATTCTCCATATACCTAATGTTGAATTTCGAAAGTATAGCATATTTAACCAAATTGGCTATTGCCAGAATGTTAAGCCTCAAAAAAAAGATCAACATAAGTTGATCTTTTTTGAAATTATAAGATAGATTAATTTAATCTAACAGAATTCCCAACATTATTTTTTACTTTCTTTATAGCTTTTTTCGCTGGTTGCTTCAATGTGACTTTTTTATCTATTGACTCTATACCTAATGGGTTGTTTTTTAGCGCAATTGTGAGCACTTCATCAATCCACTTTACTGGGTGTATATCAATTTCAGATTTCACATTATCAGGGATTTCTTCCAAATCTTTAACATTATCCATTGGAATCAATACCGTTTTAATCCCCCCTCGGTGAGCAGCTAATAACTTCTCTTTTAGTCCCCCAATAGGTAATACCTCTCCACGTAATGTTATTTCGCCCGTCATCGCAACATCAGAACGAACAGGATTACCGGTTAATGTGGAAATAAGTGAAGTACACATTGCAATACCTGCACTTGGTCCGTCTTTTGGCGTTGCGCCATCAGGCACATGCACATGGATATCGCGTTTTTCATAAAAATCGCTATTAATACCCAATTTTTCTGCACGAGATCGAACAACTGTCAATGCCGTTTGAATTGACTCTTGCATTACATCACCTAATGAACCTGTATAAGTTAATTTCCCTTTACCAATTACACTTACTGATTCAATAGTAAGTAAGTCCCCACCTACTTCTGTCCATGCAAGACCAATAACTTGACCGATACGGTTTTCATTATCCGTTTTACCATAATCAAAACGCTGTATCCCCAAGAAATCTTTTAAGTTATCCTGTGTCACAGTTACTTTCTTCAATTTGCTATCTAACGCCAATTTTTTAACAACTTTACGGCAAATTTTTGCAATCTCTCTTTCTAAGCCTCGAACGCCTGCTTCGCGCGTATAGTAACGAATGATTCCAATAATGGCTGAGTCATCAATACTAATTTCTCTTGATTTTAAACCATTGTTTTCTACCTGCTTAGCGATCAAATGTTGCTTAGCAATATTCAGCTTCTCGTCCTCCGTATAACCAGAAAGGCGAATAACTTCCATTCTATCCAATAATGGCGCTGGAATATTCATAGAATTAGCAGTTGCAACAAACATTACATCGGATAAATCGTAATCAACTTCCAAATAATGGTCACTAAATGCATTATTTTGTTCTGGATCAAGTACTTCTAATAATGCTGATGCAGGATCACCACGCATATCAGTTGCCATCTTATCAATTTCATCTAGTAAAAATAATGGATTTTTAACCCCCACTTTTGCCATACGTTGAATCAATTTACCTGGCATCGAACCAATGTAAGTGCGTCTATGCCCTCGAATCTCAGCCTCATCGCGCACGCCACCTAATGCCATACGAATATACTGACGTCCTGTTGCTTTAGCTATCGATTGACCCAGTGATGTTTTACCTACTCCTGGGGGACCAACCAAACATAAAATAGGTCCTTTCACTTTATTAACGCGACTTTGAACTGCTAAATATTCTAAAATTCTATCTTTTACACGTTCAAGCCCATAATGATCTTTATCTAAAACTTTTTGTGCCCCTTCAATATCTTTTCTAACTTTACTACACTTATACCAAGGAACTTGAATCATCCAATCAATATAACCTCGAACAACCGTTGCTTCTGCGGACATTGCTGGCATCATTTTTAACTTATTAAGTTCAGCTAATGCTTTATCCTCAGCCTCTTTTGGCATTTTAGCTTTAGTGATTTTTTCTTTTAGCTCTTCGTATTCATCAGTCTTATTATCTATATCACCTAATTCTTTATGGATAGCTTTAATTTGCTCATTGAGATAATACTCTTTTTGAGCTTTTTCCATTTGCTGTTTAACACGTTGCCGTATATTTTTTTCAACTTGTAATAATTCAATTTCTGATTCCATTAATGAAATAAGCAATTCAAAACGCTTAGCAAGGTTAACTGTTACTAAAATCTCTTGTTTTTGATTAACTTTTAAAAATAGAGTAGCAGCAATAGAATCAGCTAAATGAGATGGCTCTTTAAGTAAACGAATAGAATCAACCACTTCCTGAGCTATTTTTTTATTAAACTTTGAGTACTCATCAAAATTAGATAAAGTTAAGCGAATCATAGCCTCACTTATATCTGAAGCCATTTTTGTTTCACTTAATGGTTTAACCTCGGCAATAAAAAATTCATTGTCATCATGCTCAACTAAATCAAGCATTTTTGCCCGTTCAATACCTTCAACAAGAACCTTCACTGTTCCATCTGGTAATTCTAGTAGCTGTAAAACATTAGCTACAGTTCCAACTTCATATAAATCATCTATAGCAGGATCATCTTGAGATGGATCTTTTTGGGTTACAAGAAAGACTTGTTTATCCATTTCCATTGCCTTTTCCAAGCAACGTATTGATTTACTTCGACCAACAAAGAGAGGGATTACCATATGTGGAAATACAACAACATCACGTAATGGTAAAATAGGCATAATTATATGTTTAGTTCGTTTTATATTCATTTTATTCTCTCTAGTAGTACAAACCCATTAGATAAATATTGGGATCGTTTTTAGATATTCAAGCCTATCTTTTTTGATTAAAACTACACTAGTTATGAAACATTATTAGCAGTATTGGCAACTTTAATATTAATTCTTAGTTTACATATTTTGCCATCATACTTATGATGGCAAATTTATATTTTAAGCAGAAAGTTCATCATCTTCACGATGTACTAATTTCGGAACTTGAGATCTTTCAACAGTGTCTTTGTCTACAATCACTTTTTTAATAGTATTCATTGATGGTAAGTCATACATTGTATCCAATAATATATTTTCCACAATTGAACGCAAACCTCGTGCTCCTGTTTTTCGTTGCATCGCCTTTATAGCAATAGCATCTAGAGCTTCTTTAGTAAACTCAAGCTCTACACCATCTAACTCAATTAACGTTTTAAATTGCTTAGTGAGGGCATTTTTAGGTTCAGTTAGTATATTAATTAAGGCATTTTTATCCAATTCAGATAATGTACCAATAACAGGTAATCTTCCAATGAACTCTGGAATTAAGCCAAACTTAACTAAGTCTTCAGCCTCGATTTGAGCTAATAGTTCCGATTCAGAAACTTTATTTTTAGTACTTTTAACCTCAGCACCAAAACCTATTCCTGTATTAGTTGATACACGATTTTCGATAACTTTATCCAATCCACTAAATGCACCACCACAAATAAATAGAATTTTTGAAGTATCAACTTGTAGAAACTCTTGCTGAGGATGCTTACGCCCACCTTTTGGAGGAACTGAAGCAATCGTACCTTCAATAATCTTCAATAAAGCCTGTTGAACGCCTTCGCCTGATACATCTCTGGTAATAGATGGATTATCGGATTTTCGTGAAATTTTATCAATTTCATCAACATAGATAATACCCCGCTGAGCTTTTTCAACATCATAATCGCAATTCTGTAATAATTTTTGAATAATATTTTCTACATCTTCACCAACATAACCAGCTTCAGTTAATGTTGTCGCATCAGCCATGGCAAAAGGCACATCTAAAAAACGAGCTAGTGTTTCAGCTAATAACGTTTTGCCACTACCAGTGGGTCCTATGAGCAAGATATTACTTTTGCCTAATTCAACATCACTGTGACTCACATGATTACGTAATCGTTTGTAATGATTATAGACAGCGACAGATAAAACTTTTTTGGCTTTCTCTTGACCAATTACATATTCATCAAGATGTTCTCTGATTTCATGTGGTGTTGGCAGTGTCTTATTAATAAATTCTTCATAGGAAAGAGAACTTTTCGTTTCTTCTTTTAATATCTCATTGCATAAGCCTATACATTCGTTACAAATATAAATAGATTCTGGCCCAGCAATAAGTTTACGGACTTCATGCTCACTTTTACTACAAAAAGTGCAATAAAGTAATTTTTCTGAACTTTTCTTATTCACTTTTACCACCTACCTAATATTAAGATCGTTTACTAAATATGGCATCAACTAGACCATATTCAACTGCTTTATCGGCAGACATAAAATTATCACGATCGGTATCTTTTTCAATCACACTAATATCTTGGCCGGTGTGCATGGCTAAAATATTATTTAAGCGGTTTTTTACCTGTAAAATCTCTTGTGCATGTATTTGGATATCTGAAGCCTGCCCCTGGAAGCCACCTAATGGTTGGTGAATCATTACACGGGCATTAGGTAAGCAATAACGTTTACCTTTAGTGCCTGCTGTTAAAAGTAATGATCCCATTGAACATGCTTGTCCTAAACAAATCGTGCTGACATCGGGTTTTATAAATTGCATTGTGTCATAAATAGCCATGCCAGCAGTAACGACACCACCAGGTGAATTAATATATAAATAGATATCTTTATCAGGATTTTCAGCTTCTAAAAATAACATTTGAGCGATAATCAGATTTGCCATATTATCTTCAACTTGCCCAGTCAAAAATATAACTCGCTCTTTTAATAATCGTGAGTAAATATCATAAGCTCTCTCACCACGAGAATTTTGCTCAACAACCATTGGAACAACACCCATATATGATTCTAAAGGCATTTTTATCTCCTAATTAACAAAATAGCCCAAACAGACAATTCTTATTTGGGCTTTATAGTGATCTTTTTATATAAAATGAAAAGACTAGTAAGTTAAGCTGTTTGCTGATTCATTAATTCGGAAAACGAATAATTCTTTTCTGTTACTTTGGCACTAGCCAACAACAGATCGACAACTTGATCTTCTAGTGCTACCGCTCGAATATTATCCATCGCTTTTTTATCTTTACGATAATATTCTAAAACTTCTTTTGGATCTTCATATGCAGTTGCAATTTCATCAATTAATGCCTGAACATGCGATTCATCTGCTGTTAATTTATTGCTCTCAATAATTTCGCTAAACAACAAACCAGTAACAACGCGTTTTTTAGCCTCAGCTTCAAATAATTCTTTTGGTAATTCCATACCAGGTTTTACATTACCACCAAAACGAGATAAAGCTTGCTGACGTAATACATCAACCTCACGGTTAACTAATGCCTCAGGCACATCAATTTCATTATTTTTAACCAAACCATCAATAGCTTGAATTTTGACTTTATTGCGAATTGTCGCATTGAGCTCTCTTGTCATGTTCTTACGAACTTCAGATCGTAAGCTTTCAATAGTGCCATCAGCAATACCGAAGCGTTTAATGACCTCTTCAGTAAGTTCTGGCAATTCTAACTCTTCAACTTTTTTAAGTGTTGCCGCAAATACAGCTGGCTTACCTTTTAGATTTTCAGCATGATAATCTTCAGGGAAAGTCACATTAATTTCAAACTGATCACCCACTTTATGCCCTATAATTGCATCTTCAAAACCAGAAATCATACGACCTTGCCCTAATACTAATGCAAAATCATTAGCCTTACCGCCTTCAAATTCGGCATCATCAACTTTACCAACAAAATCCAAAGTAACACGATACTGCTCTTTAGCTTCTTTATCAATTTCTTTCCAAACACCTTGCTGTTTGCGTAAGGTTTCAATCATAGTTTCAACATCCGCATCAGCTACTTCAGCAATAGGTTTTTCAACTTCAATTTTATCTAAATTTTCAACTTTGACTTCTGGATAAACTTCAAATTCAACAGTAAAGGTATAATCTTCGCCCTTTTTATATTCTTGTGGTGTATAAGTTGGAGCACCAGCTGGATTTAATTTTTCTTGAATAATTGCTTCAACAAAATTTCGTTGCATTAAGTCGCTTAATGCATCTTGTAAAATAGAAGCACCATAACGTTGTTCAACAATTTTTAAAGGCACTTTTCCCTTACGGAAGCCATCAATACGTACTTTTTTTGTCGTATTAATAAGTTCTTTATCAACCGCTTTTGTAATATCTTCAGCTTTAATTGTAATTGATAAACGTCGACCTAAACCTTGTGTTGTTTCTACCGAAACTTGCATCTTTATACCTCGAAATTATTGAATATTATCTGCCCATATTTATATAAAAACGATAACTGAGCTAAAAAATTTAAAAAATAGGCGTGCATTATACCGACCGCAACCGCTTACGTCGAGACATTTCAGTGTTTCTTCTCAAGTGCCTTCAAACGTTTATTCATTTCGTCAATATGTAAAACTAATGAAGCCGTTTTTCGCCAAACTTTATTTTCTTGCAATGGAATACCTGATGAATAAACCCCTGGTTCAGTAATTGGGCGCATAACCATACCCATACCAGTTATGGTAACTTGATCACATATTTCCATATGTCCATTAATAACACTTGCACCACCAATTAAGCAATGACGGCCAATAGTTAAGCTCCCTGCCATAATAACGCCACCGGCAACCGCTGTATGATCCCCGATAATATCGTTATGAGCAATCTGGCATTGATTATCTATAATAACGCCGTTACCAATAATAGTATCATCAAGCGCTCCCCGATCGATTGTTGTTGAGGCGCCAATTTCAACGTTATTACCAATAACAACTCGACCTAGTTGAGGAATTTTAATCCACTTACCTTTATCATTAGCATAACCAAATCCATCTGCACCAATTACAGTTCCTGATTGAATTAAGCAATTGTCGCCAATAACACAATTATGATAAACAGAAACATTAGCCCATAATTTTGTTCCTGCACCTATTGTGGTATTTTTACCTACAAAACTACCAGCACCTATAACGCAATTATCGCCTAACACTACACCGCTTTCAATAACTGCGTTAGCGCCTATTGATATATTACAACCTAATTTAGCTGTTGAATCAATCACTGCTGAGCTAGCGATATCCTTAGCTGGAGCAGGCGTAGTATCAAGATATTGTGCCAATTTTGCATATGCAAGATATGGATCTTTAACAATCAGAGCTGCACCATGCCAGAACTTAAGGCTTTCTGCTGTCATTACAACAGCAGAAGCCTTGCACTCTAACAAATTATTTTGTAATTTTTTGTCAGATAAAAAAGTAATTTGACCTGACATTGCACTTTTCATTGATGCAATACCAGTGATAGTTAAATCAGCATCACCGTGTAATTTAGCATCAAGTTGCTTAGCTAGTTGCTCTAAACGAAAAGCAAACATTATTTTTTAACCTTTGCCAATACTTTATCTGAAATATCAACCGCATCTGAAGCTGATAATGTAGCTTCGGCTTTTAAGATAAGATCGTACTTTTCTGTCTCAACAATATCTTTAACAGCTTCTTGGATTTTAGTTAATAATTTGCCTGCTTCTTCTGTTTCACGTTTACGATAATCAGCTGAAAAAGCTTTCGCTTTATTTTCAAAATCAGAAATCACCTTATTTAGTTTAGCTTTTTCAGAAGAAGACAAAGTTAAGCCATCTTTTTTTAGGCGAGCAGCGGCATCACCAGCTTTCTTTTCTTCGACTTGTAATGATTTGGCTCTCGCTTCAAATTCATTATCCAACGCCTTACCGACCGATTCACGTTGAGGCATACGTTGTAAAACAGACATAACATCAACCACACCAATTTTAATTTCTGCATTTGCAACGCCTGCAAAAAGAAATGCTAAACTAACACCAAAAATAGATATAATTTTCTTCACTTTAATCACCTATGTGTTTTTTATTTATAACATGGAATTACCATGTAGACCCTATATTAAATTGGAACTGTTGTGCTGAATCGCCATCATATTTCTTAAGTGGTTGAGCATAAGAAAAGACCAAAGGACCTAATGGCGACATCCATTGCACAGCAATACCAGCCGACATTCTAATATCCGATGGAGAACTATAATCTGGAATATTATTTCCTTTTAGTTTCCATTCGGTATCCCATACAGTCCCTGCATCAAAAAATAACGATGTCCTAATATTATCAGCATATTTTTCACCAGCAAATGGGGTTGGAACAATCAGCTCTGTACTAGCAAAAGCTATAGCATTACCGCCTACTGCATCTTTTGATTTTGTACACCCAGAGGTATTATCTAAACTATCACACACACCACTTTTATTAAGATATACTGCTTTAGGACCAACAGTATTGGATTTAAAACCACGTAATACTGATGCTCCTCCAGCATAAAAGTTTTCGTAAAATGGTAACTCTTTACCACCAAAACCACCTCCATAGCCAATTCTTGCCCGAGTTAAGAATATCCAATTATGGTCATTGTCAATCGGATAATAGTAAGAGGCATCTGAAACTAGTTTATAGAATCGGTTATCAAATAATGGCGCAGTGAATTTAGCGCTAGCTGTCATTTTTAAGCCATCAGTTGGGAAGAACCCACGATCTAAAGAATTATATGTCCAATAAGCACTTAGCAATAAATCATTGGTATCGAAAGAAATAGAATTTTTATTTTTCAAATTTTCACCCATGGAGTCAAAATAACGCCACATACTATATTGCGCTTGCATATCGGACAAATTATGATTAGCGTATTCAGTGCCAAAACGAACAAAATTATTTTCACTAATAGGGAAACCTAAATTAGCTGAAGCGCCCCAAGTCTTGCTCGCATATTCTGACTCATCATCTTTATCATCGTTTTTATAGGTGTTATAGTAAATGCTACCGCCTAAACTTACACCATCAACAGTAAAATAAGGATCAACAATAGAAACAGACGCTGTTTTATCTGTATCAGTAGTGTTAATATCAAATGAGACACTATTACCTGTGCCTAACCAGTTATCTTGAGAGATACCTGCATTGAAGCTAAGACCGCTATCAGAACCGACGCCAACACCAAATTTGATACTACCCGTATTACGTTCAGCAACTTTATAAATAATATCAACTTGATCATCAACACCAGACACACGCTCAGTGTTTGCTTCAACAGTATCAAAAAAACCAAGTCGATTTAAACGTTCTTTACCTAATTCGACTAACCCGTTACTTAACCAAGCTCCTTCCATTTGCCGAAGTTCACGACGGATTACGCTTTCGCTTGTTACGGTATTACCTACTATCTTAATATTACGAACATAAAAACGCTCACCAACATCAACAAGAACAACTAATTTAGCCGTATGTTCTGAATCATCCATTTCTGGCTGAATGGAAACTTTTGGATATGCATAACCAAAATTAGCAAGTAAACGTTTAATGCTATCCTCAATTTCAGTAATTTTTTTACCATTATAAAGCTCACCAACGGTTACTTTTTCGTTAGCGATTTTAGCAATTGCTTCTTTATAGCTTGCGAAATTACCCATAAACTCAAGTTTAGAGAGCTTATACTGTTCACCTTCATGGATATTAATTGTAACGTAAATACCTTTTTTATCTGGCGTTAAACTAACTTGTGTTGACTCAATATTGAAACGAGCATAACCACGATTTAAATAAAAACTTTGTAACTCATCCAAATCAGAGGCTAATTTTTGTTTTTGATATTTACGATCACCAAGCATATTCCACCAAGGTACTTCATCACGCAAGGTAAAACGTGAAATAAGTTCTTCTGATGAAAAAGCCTTAGCTCCAACAATATTGATCTGATCGATTAATGCTGATTTACCTTCAGCAACAACTAATTTTAAATCGACACGATTACGAGATAATGGAGTTACAACAGCTTTAATTTGAGCATTATATTTACCAACGCTATAATAAAAATCTTCTAAGCCCTTTTCAATACCTGAAAGCATAGTGCGGTCTAATGCTTCCCCCTCACGGATACCAGAACTATCTAGATTTTTCTTAAGCATGTCATTTTTAACTGACTTATTACCAGAAAAACTTATACTAGCAATAGTTGGGCGTTCTTGAACATGAACAATTAACCGATCACCATCACGAGAAATAGTAATATTATCAAAGTTTCCACTAGAATAAAGCGATTTAATTATACGCCCTAAATCCGCTTCATTAACATAATCACCAACTTGGATTGGCATTTCAAGCAATGCTGCCCCAACAGTAACACGCTGTAAACCTTCAAATTTGATATCTTTTACCACAAAATCATCAATACAAAATGCGTTAGAACTATATACTGCTGTAGTACTAAGCAACAAAGATGCTATAAGTAATTTATTTATTTTCATCGTAAATATTTATGCCCTCATTCCATCACAACCGTAAAATATCATTAAATAGTGCAATTCCCATTATTACCATTAATAAAAAAAAGCCAATACGAGAAAAACGCTCTTGTGCTTTATTTGATAAGGTTCGCCCTCTTATCTTTTCAAGTAATAAAAAAACAAGGTGTCCCCCATCTAATATAGGTAATGGAACAAGATTGATAACTCCCAAACTTATACTTATAAAGGCTAGAAAATATAAGTAAGAAGTAAAACCATAACTTGCTGTTTGCCCTGCGCCTTTTGCTATTGTTATTGGGCCAGATATATGTTCTAGACCAATAACCCCCGTTAATAATTGATAAAGCGAACGAATAGTTAACTTTGTAGTTAACGCCGTTTGCGCTATACCTTTATTAAACCCTTCGAAAAAACCATACTGCACAACTTTTACATCAGTTGTAGGATATAAGCCCACAACACCTTCCCCGTTTTTTTGAACGGTTGGCTCGAGTGTAAGATAAATTTCTTTGTTTTCTCGATTAACCTTCAACGTCATTGTTTGAGCTTTTTTAATCGTGTTGGAAAAATCATGCCAATTTGTATATAGCTGATCATTATAACCAATAATTTTATCGCCAACACGCAAACCCGCACGTTCTGCTGCCGAACCTGATACAATTTTACTCACAATTGGATAAATTTCCACCTCTTTAGGAACAAAACCAAATGCGGTAATAGCTGAGTCTTTTTCTATATCAAAATACCAATTACTAATATCTACACTTTTCTTAACTTCTTTTTTTTGATCGCTATTATTGGTACCATCAATATAGGTGAAAGACATATCATTCTTTCCCATTAGAGAGATTAAAGCCAAGTTTACATCTTGCCATGTTTCAATTTTGATATTATCAATAGTTTCCAATTCAGCACCAACTGGAATTGCTATTGTGGAAGCAGGTGTGTTAGGTATCACTTCCTTTATTTTAACGGGATAAACATTTACACCCATTAAAAAAATAATCCAATAGCTTATCAAAGCTAACACAAAATTAGCAAACGGACCTGCAAAAATAATTGAAGCCCTTTGCCAAATTTTCTTTTGATCAAATGCCAAGCTATTGCTATTGCTATTGCTATTGCTATTGCTATTGCTATTGCTATTGCTATTGCTATTACTTGATAATGCTGTTGATCCGGTATTTAACATTTTAACATAACCACCAAGTGGAATCATAGCAATTACCAATTCGGTTCCACTTGAAAATTTATGCGACCATAATTTTTTACCAAAACCAATTGAAAAACATTCAACTTGAACCTGACATAAGCGAGCAACATAAAAATGCCCAAACTCATGAATAGTAACTAGTATACTAATCGTAATAACAAATAATAACAGTGACCACAGCAAAATCAATCTCCATTTATAATAAATAAAAAGATAATGTAGTAAAAACAGGAACAGCAGCAGTTAAACTATCAATACGATCTAAAATTCCACCATGCCCTGGAATTAAGTGACCACTATCTTTTATACCTGCTTCACGCTTAAACATGCTTTCAGTTAAATCACCTAAAACCGAAACAAAAATTGCCGATAAAGAGCTAATAAAAAATGTACTAAATGTCATATCAAATAAATTAAGCATATAGGCAATGATACTAATTATGATAGCCACACTTATACCACCGATAAACCCTTCTATGGTCTTACCTGGAGAAATTTTTGCAGCTAATTTTCGTTTACCAAATGCGCGTCCTGCAAAATAAGCACCTGTATCTGTTGCCCAGACCAACACAAAAACATAAAGTAAGCAAACTGCACCAGTATAAGAATTAGACATATAGTTAATTGCTCTTAGTTCAATCATACCAATAAAAAATGGCACTATCGTAAAAAAGGCAAATAGTAGCTTTATAAAAGTTGAATGAATAACCGTTGAATCACTCCAGTATTTGGTTGTATCTGGATAGCTAACCACCAAATACAAAGCAATTAGCCACCATATAATTGATAAAGATAAAATCACGGTGTATAGCTTTATTTTTAATTCAACTGAATTTGGAATCAAATAAAGTATAGTTAATAAAACAACGATTGAAAGAGCAAATATTAATTTTGAATGTTTTTTAGTAATATGAAGAAACTGAGCCCATTCCCATGCTGCTAATCCACAAACCAAAATAATAGTTAGAGAAAATACAGATAAAGGAACAAAAAAAAGAACGACTATGACAAGTGGAATAAGCACAGCTGCAGCAAGTATACGATGAATTAACATAAATGATCCTTAATTGCGAATGCCGCCAAAGCGTCTCTCTCTGGCATTAAAAGCATTGATTGCTTCATCAAATAAAGCTTGGTTAAAATCAGGCCATAAGGTATCGGTAAAATAGAGTTCAGAATAAGCAATCTGCCATAACAAAAAATTACTGATTCGATATTCGCCTCCAGTACGGATAACTAAATCAACATTAGGAAATTCTCCCATACACATTATTGAAGCAAAACGATCTTCTGTTACTTCATCTAAAGTGATCTCCCCCTTAGTCACTTGGGTAGCCATTTTTTTTGCCGATTGCAAAATATCCCAACGCCCACCATAGTTGGCGGCAATATTTAGTACTAAACCCGAATTGTTTTTGGTTAAATTTTGCGCTTGAATAATCATATTTTGTAAATTATCACTAAAACGAGATATATCACCAATAATATTCAAGCGAACATTATTTTTATTCAAACTTTTGATTTCTCGTTTTAATGCATAGATAAAAAGGGAAATTAGAGCGGAAACTTCATTGGGTGGGCGCCTCCAGTTTTCACTGCTAAATGCATATAAAGTAAGAACTTTAACTTTTAAAGTTGCCGCGTAAGCCACAATTTTCCGTACCGTTTTTAATCCTGCCCGATGACCAACAGCGCGTAACTGGTTACGTTGCTGAGCCCAACGACCATTACCATCCATAATTATAGCCACATGACTTGGAATACCTCTTTTTTGTGTCATGCGATATCTCGTATTGTATTAATCATTGTATTAATTATATCATCTTGGTCAATCAACGCGTACCATAAACAACAATTGTCTTGCCATGAGCTGAGATTAAATGCTGATCTTCAAGCATTTTTAAAATTCGCCCCACCGTCTCACGCGAACAACCAACAATTTGACCTATTTCTTGACGTGTAATTTTTATTTGCATACCATCAGGGTGTGTCATAGCATCAGGTTGTTTAGCAAGGTTTAAAAGCGTTTGCGCAATACGCCCAGCAACGTCTAAAAAGGCTAAATTACTGACTTTTTCAGATGTGACTTGTAATCGACTTGCCATTTGACTGGCAAGATGCATTAAAATATCTGGATTGACTTGAACAAGCTGTTTAAATTTTTTATACGAAATTTCTGCAACCTCACAACTTGTTTTGGCTTTAACCCAAGCAGTTCGCTCAGTACCTTCTTCAAAAAGTCCCAACTCGCCCAAAAATTGATTTTGGTTTAAATAAGATAAAATCATTTCATTACCTTCATCATCCTTAATCAATACTGCTACAGAACCTTTTAAAATGTAATAGAGAGTTTCTGCTTTTTCGCCTTGATGTATAAGAGTACTCTTAGCTGGATATTTATGAATATGGCAATGAGATAAAAACCATTCTAACGTTGTATCCGATTGCTGTTTACCAATCATTATTCCCACCTCTCCATTTAATTTACAACAATAACACTATAACAAAGTTACACAATAAATTATATACAAACAATCATTTTAACCATTATTTGATTGGCTTAATATCCATTGTTTCGTGCAATTGCGACCAAAAAATTGCAACAGAGCCATTAATTAATTGCAGTTTAACTTCATCAACCTTTTCTTGTAGTGATTTTTCTTGTAAACCGTAGTCAGTACCTTCGCGTAATACAAAATATTCAATTAGATTAGTTAATGTTTGTGGATCGAGGTCTTGCCAAGGAATAATCATATATTATAACAATAAATTCAAATTATAATTATTTTATAACAAAGCTTCGATAATATAAAGCATACAAAGTAATGCTTCATCACTAACAAAAAAACCACTCAAAAGAGTGGTTTTTTTATGCTGTATATAAGCGAATTTAAAACTATTTTGTGTTAACTCTAAGATTAAAACCTTGAGCACCCGCCTTAAATCTAGTTGCGTAGATACTATTGTGTTTAGCGCCAGGAGTTAGTGCACCTAAAGTATATAGATCATTATTTCCAAGATCTTTAGATGAAGAGGCACCTCTTGTCAATGGCAAAGTGTACGAATTCGCCGAACTTCCTCCAGCTTTTACTCCTTCATACTCGCCATCTAAGCGCCATTCAAACTGATAAGAATCGGTTACTTCAAGTTCGTTTGCATCGACTACACCATTACCATCATTATCTTCCCACACGATAGCCGCAAATTTATCGCCATATGTAGGAACTAAAGTTAAGTCAGGTTTAGATGTATTAGCATAGTTTTTAGCTTTATTTGGCGCACCACCTTCCACTAAGAAAATACCAACTCTAAGTTTTTCTGATCCAATTGGTCCAAAACCATCATCACCAGTTACATCACCTGGACCATGTTTTTCTGTCTCTGGATCTGGTCCTAAACCTTCTGGCGGTGTATTCTCAGGATCATCTGGTTTTATTGGATCTACAACCGATGGGGCAGAACCTTTAGCCCAAATATCGTTTACTTGTAACCATTGGTTAGCATAAGGCAAACCATAGTCTGTTCTTTCTAAAAGTTTAAAACCAACATAATTTGCACCTATGAATGAATTATCAATTTTAAAAGATATTTGACCTTTTGCACCATCATTAGTTGCCTTGAGTGAGTCTAGATTTGTGATCTCACTCCATGCACCCGTAGATTTCTTTATATAAACTTTAAGTGTATCTTTAATTTTACCGGTATCAAGGTCACCATCTGCATCACTTACATTAAATTTAATAACGATATAGTCACCTGTTTTAGCCGCTCGGTTACCGATTTGGTTTTTTCCCTCCTCATCAGAGGTAATACGAACAGTCAAAGTATGGTCTTGTGCGCCATCTTTTTGAGCAGTTAATATGGGCTTATTCCCCGAAATTAAAGATGTGGTTTTAGCATCTAATGCAAATGCACTACTTGACGCATAGCCGGCAAGTAAAATACCAAACGCTATTTTTTTAATTGTTAAATTTTTCATGTTTAACTTCCTATTTTTTATTTCTAAATTAACATGTTGTATTTATATAAATACACCACTTTGGTTGGTGTTCCTTATTATAGGCTTGCGGAACTATTCACTAGCCTAAAATCTATATTATCCTTTTTGTGCTACTAGCTAGGCTAGTTAACAACTACTTGTAATTTAAATCCTTGGTCTCCAGCACAAGCTAGTCGAGATACATTTATCGGTTTTAAATCTAAATGGGTTGGTGCTCCATCAACCTTTTCAATACTCCTACCCATGCCTGTTGATGCATAACTCTGAGTTTTCAAACTCCTTATAGTATAGTGCTCATCAAATCCCATAGCGACGTTAAACCAAGGCCCATTAGTATTCGATAATGCATCAGGTAGTTCAGCTGTTGCCATTTGCCCTGGGCATGCTTTCTCATTTGAACCAACAAGAGACCAGATAACAAAAGGTCTATTAATTATTGTTTTACCATCAGCAGCATAAGCTTTAACAAAATATTCACTATTGACTATCCATTCTTTTGGACCGTGTGGGTCAAATACAAGTGAATGACCTTCCTGCTTAGCAACTAACATACCATCGCTTCGATAAACTTCTAGGAACGAAGCTTTACCACCAGAAAAATCTATAGATGCGTTATTAAATGATCTACCAAATCGATCAATCTCAATAGAAAAATCTACAATGCCTTCAATGTTTGAAGCAACATCTAAAACATAACTATCACCTATTACTTCAATATCTGCTGCTGTAGAGGCCTTAGATGAAACTCTTTGCCCTTTTTTAACTTTTTCAAAAGACTTAACAATAATACAAGCCTCTTGTTCTGGACAGACATTAATATCACCAGATGTGCCATTAATTAATGCTATTTTTTTACCATTACTTGTTGCTGTCCAACCTTTTAGCACCGATTCAAAAGTATCTGGGATGCTATTCATTAACTCCTCGTCACTAAAACCCTCTACATCTTTTTCTGTAGTAATTTCCCCATTCGGAACTTTAGGTTGAACCAACGTAGCTAACACGGTCATTGCACTTACACCATCAGCTGGGTTCACGGCAACACTAGTTTTATTTCCACCTCTATCTATTGCCCAAACACCAATTTTTCGCATCTGTGGGTCAGGTAAGACTTCAAAGCTAATCGAGTTAGATGTTGCTGATTTACCGCGTCCATCGGTAACCAATACCGATAAAGAATATTTACCATTTGTACTCACTGGACGACGTTGACCATTTTGATCAACATAACTTGGTGCAACAATTTGCCAGTTATTCGTGTCAACTGGTGGGTTAAGCCATGAAGAAGCAGTACATACACCTGTTGTTACACACAAAAAGCCACCACCTGCATCTATTTCCAGCATATCGCCTGTCCACGATAAGCTAGATAGATTCTTAGCATTATGCACACTAATACTTAATGGATAAGTTTGTCCTTCGATCAACTGCGTTTGTTCAAGCCCTAGATCGACAGACATTTTCTTTTCTTTATATTCAAGAACAATATAGTTATTGCGGTCAACTAAATCATAACGGCTACCCTTTAAAGAACGAGCTGATTGAACCATATCTGGATCCAGTTGATCTTTTAATGGTGTGCCTATACGATAGTTCATCGTTAATTCTGCTTTAGTTGCCTTTTTATTATCTTGACCTCGTTTATGTTCAGCTTTAATCGTGAAAAGAGGAACTGGCGTATAATCAAGGCCAACAGTAACTGCTCTTGGATCTTTTTGTAGATTATCTTTACCAAATAAAGCTACTTTGTCACCATAGTATTGCTCATACATCAATGATCCACCTAAATGTGGATATTGTGGTAAATACCCTTGGAAGCGAATATCAAAACCTCTTGCTGCACGCTCTAAATAATCATCGAAATCCTTAGAATCTTTCCAATCAGATAAGGGGTGATAATAGTTAACCGCAAATTTCATGTAATCACTCCACGCTTCAGCACCAATACCTAAGCGGTTGTGATCACGCTGGAAATCATGATCAAAAAATACGTTATAACCAAGTAACCATGTTTTATCAGCAACATCCCAACGTTGACCAATACCAAAGTTACCTATGCGGCGCTTATGTTCATATTCTTGAAACGATATTTGACTAAATATTAACGTATCTTCAGAATCATATAATGGACTAAATAATTTTAGGTTAACGTTATTAAATTGCCCTTTATCACTCAGATCAAATTGCAACTGAGCGGTACCAAACCGCCCTAAAAAATCCTGCACAGCGTTACGAACTGGATCAACTACTTGGCTTTTAACTCCATTGCGTACATAACTTTCGGCGTAATCTCTACCTTTATTTTTTAAATGCCCTGATATACCACCGTTGTCTGGCGAAGTTATCTGTTTCCAATCCTGACTAGCTAAAGTTTGCAAAGTTGAAGCAATTTGCGTTGAAAGTGCATCTTTGTCTTTTTTTACATCATAGTTATCATCTGAACCAAGCTGAGGCAAATTAACATGTTTGTCATCTTTGTCATCTTTTATTTTAATTGCTGGCAATAAAGGAGAGTTTTCAGGCAAAACAATACGCTCACCGACATTAACAACATCTTTTTTATCAAAACGCCCTGCGTTCATTGCACGTAATTCTGAAATAGAGATACTACTTAAAAGCGCAATCTGATAAAGACTACGTTGCTGATTATTAATCATTTCACGAGCTTTTGAGCCATCTTTTAATTCAATTATCGTATTGCTATCTACAGGACCTTGCGATACCTGAGCATCAGTAGCATAAGCAGATTGCCAACCTAATGTGGCAATTACAAATGCAGAGATAATTGTTAAATTAAGATTCTTTCTCATCTTAATAGTCCTTATATTCCACCGACAATGGTCATAACATAAAACTTATAGCCAATATCAATTTATCTTTATTAAATATCAATGTTATTATTTATTAATATATTTTAGAGTACAGTTTATTCTTTTGTGCTTTACATTTCTTTACAAAGCTTTCTTAAGTTTTGCAATTTTATTACAAAAAAGTCATTTATCAAAATATTTTATTACTTTTTTTTGATCTTTTTTTAATAGTTTAGAATTTATCAATATAATTCAATCCATTAATTTGTGTTTTTTTGTTAATTTCATTACATTTGATTATATCTTTATGAAAAATAATGATTAAATAACACCCCTATTTTACCTAGCATAATATAAAAAGAGTTAAAAATAATAAGCTAAAAATACTATTTCAATAAAAACTTAAATTTTGGGGTTAGGTCTTTATATAATATTTCTGCTCTTTTACAACAGCTATTGTTGTTTTATTGTCCTTCATTATAAATCTCTAAGTTTTCAGGCTCTTTAGATTCTGAAGATTTTTTACTTTCAGTTCTTTTTTGTTCTAATAATGACAAATAGTTATCATCAATCCCTTCAGTAATATATTTTCCATCAAAAACAGAACACTCTAAATGATGAATATTGGGATTTTGCTGTGTAATTGAATCAATTAAATCAGATAAATCTTGAAAAATAAGTTTATCAGCACCAATATCTTTTGCTATTTCATCAACCGTTCGATTATAGGCAATAAGTTCACTGGCAACAGGCATATCGATCCCATAAACATTGGGATGTCTAATTTCTGGTGCAGCAGATGCTAAATAAACTTTTTTGGCACCAACTGAACGCACCATTTCAAGGATTTCTTTTGAGGTTGTGCCACGAACAACAGAATCGTCAACTAATAGTACATTTTTACCTTCAAATTCAATACTATTCGCATTGAGTTTTCTTCTTACTGATAATTTACGTGCGCTTTGTCCTGGCATGATAAAAGTGCGACCAATATAGCGATTTTTAACAAATCCTTGGCGATAAGGTTTGTTTAAAATACGTGCTATTTCAAAAGCCGCATCGCATGATGTTTCGGGGATAGGGATGACAACATCAATATCAATATCCTTCCACTCTCTCGCTATTTTTTGCCCAAGCTTTTGCCCCATCAAAATACGTGATTGATAAACCGATACGCCATTCATTAATGAATCTGGTCTTGCAAAATAAACATATTCGAAAATGCATGGGTAATATTGAGGGTTGTTAGAACATTGTTGAGAATATAATTGGCCATCTTGAGTAATATAGATAGCTTCGCCTGGTTCGACATCGCGCATAAATTCAAAATCAAGAATATCTAATGCGACGCTTTCAGATGCAACCATATATTCGACTTTTTGATTTTCAAGAGTACGTTTGCCTATCACTAAAGGGCGAATCCCATAAGGATCACGAAAAGCAACAAGGCCATGACCAATAATCATCGCAACACAAGCATAGGCGCCTTTAATAATATTATGTACATTATGTATTGCGGTAAAAATATTATCTGCGGTTAGTGGATAAGTTGGGAATTTGTCGAGTTCATGAGCAAAAATATTGAGTAAAACTTCAGAATCAGAATTCGTGTTGATATGCCTTCTTGCTAGCTCAAATACTTTATTGCGTATTTGTTCAGTATTGGTTAAATTTCCATTGTGGGCAAGAGCAATACCATAAGGTGAATTAACATAAAATGGTTGCGCTTCGGATGGACTGGAACTACCTGCTGTTGGATAACGAATATGCCCTATGCCCAAATTACCTTGCAACCGTTGCATATGATGTTCTTGAAACACATCTCTAACTAAGCCATTTGCTTTGCGTAAACGAAAGCGATTTTGATTATCAATAGTCACAATCCCTGCGGCATCTTGCCCTCGATGCTGCAAAACAGTCAATGCATCGTAGATCGATTGATTAACTGTACTATACCCTACAATACCAACAACACCACACATGCTATAGTTACCTCTATTTATTGTACTAAAAAAGAAGAAGACTGCTGTATAAAATCAAAAAACCAACGAATAATAAAATGAAAATGTGGAATTAACTGTGATTGCACCCAGTAAGGTGATTGCGATAACGGCGTAAAGGTATCAACTAAAAAGAGTATTGCTGCAACAACCAAAACTCCTCGTAGCACACCAAAACAGATACCTAATATGCGATCAGTGCCAGATAATCCCGTTTTTTGAACTAATTGACCAATAACATAAGACACTATCGCACAAACCAATAGTGTAGTAATAAAAAGGAGAACAATAGCCACAGCAATACGTATTATATCGCTATCAAAATAAGTTAAATAATCGGTAATATAGATATAAAATCGGCTGGAAATAAAAAAAGCTAAGATCCAACTAATTAATGATAATGCTTCTCGTATAAATCCTCGCACAATGCTAATCAATGCCGAGAATGCAATCACTCCGATAATCGTAAAATCAATCCAATTCAACATAATAATTCACAATTTTATATTAATAATATTTTATTTTAATTACTATTTACAACATAAAAAAACGATAGCAACCAATAAAACAGCAATTAATTAGCAACGATCATACCTTTTAATTTTGTTAGGTTATTTAAGTTAATAATGACTTGTTCTGCTTGCTTTTTATTAGCATATGGACCAACCTGTAATTTTATTAATTGATTCGGTTCAGGCTTTTGAGGTATTGTTCTAACGTTATAATTATTTAACCTTAATAATGCAACTAATTCTTCTATTTTTTGCCTATTTTTCAAAGCGGTAAGCTGGATCATATAAGGTTTAAGTTCTTGTTGCGAAGCTGAAGAATTAGCTATCGTTGTTGAAGTATCGATATCATTATCAACAATATCTGGCGAAACAAATGAACTTGGATTTTGCTCTGAGTCAGAGATATAAGGATCCTTTGACATATCATTGGTTAAATTACCATCGAAATCATCTGAGGATTCTACTTCACGATTTTGCTGAGTAATCACTTCTGGTTGCAAAATAGGTGTTGTCGAAGTTCGTAAGTTGGATTTATCCGTTATAATGGAAGGGATAATTGCTGCGATAATAAGCAATAATGTAGCAAAACCTACAAGGCGATTCCTTACTCTATTTTGGTTTTTGGGGCTAATTTTTTGATTGTTCACCATGTTCAATTTCACTTAATGCTCTGTTTCAGCTAAAACCTCTGATACCGTATGAAATGAGCCACATACCACAATAATATCATCCTCTTTAGCATCTTGTATTGCTGTTTGATAAGCAGTAGAAACCGTATCAAATGTTGATATATTAAGCTCACCTTTACTTAATAAGTGCTGTTTTAATACTGCTGCGCTACAACCTCGCTCACCATAAAGTGAAGCGCAATACCATTTATCGCCTTTTAAAATGGACAACGTACTTTTAATATCTTTATCTTTAAGCATGCCAACAACAAATCTAACTTCACTAATACTTGGATATTCCATTTTTAGTTTTTCCAATTGTTGTGTTAAATAGCTTGCGGCATGTGGATTATGCGCGACATCAAGGATCACAAGAGGCTTTTTCTGAATAATTTGAAAGCGCCCAATCAATTTAGATTTTGCCAAACCTTTAGTTATTTGGTCTTTGGTTATTTTAAGTGGTGAGTAACTTAAAGCAGCAATTGCGGTTGCGGCATTAGCTAAAGGGACATCGGCAATAGGTAGATTGTCATATTGCTTTATTGGTGATTTAAATGCCCAAGCATCTTTGCTAACTTGTTGATAGTGCCAATCGCCATTGACCGCATGGATAGGACAACAGGCTAATTTAGCTGCATTTAAGATAGATTCAGGTATTTCTGGCTCGCCTACAATAGCAATACTTTTCGGCTTGAAAATACCTGCTTTTTCACGTCCGATGCTTTCACGATTTTCCCCTAAATAATCAACATGATCAATGCCAATTGTGGTAACTACGGCTACATCAGCATCAACAATATTAGTTGCATCAAGCCTCCCACCAAGCCCAACTTCTAAGATAACAACATCTAATTTTGCTTGTTTAAATTGATAAAGCGCAGCCAGTGTTGCATATTCAAAATAAGTAAGCGATATATCGTCTCTGGCCTTTTCTATTTCTACAAAGGCTTTTATGGTGTTTTGTTCACTTGACTCTTGATTATTAATACGTACACGTTCTGTAAACCGTAATAAATGAGGTGAGCTATAAACACCAACTTGTAAGTTAGCCTCAAGCAATATCATTTCAAGAGTTCGGCATGTTGTGCCTTTGCCATTAGTGCCTGCAACGGTAAAAACATAAGGTGCAGGTTGCAATAAATTTAGGCGTTGAGCTACCGTTTTGACTCGTTCTAAACCCAAATCAATAGTTGTAGGATGTAATTGCTCTAAATAACAAAGCCATGTACTTAAATCGGACATGGCATTGGGTTGTTTGTTTTGCATACTCAATTAAACTGTCTCGTTTAGAGTAACATCATTAAAAGGATCTGGCAGTTTCATCAGCTTTGTTATTAAACTGGCAATCTTAGGTCGCATATCTTTACGATGAATAATCATATCAATGGCGCCTTTTTCAAGTAAAAACTCACTCCGTTGAAATCCTTCAGGCAATACTTCACGAACAGTTTGTTGGATCACTCGTGGCCCAGCAAAACCAATTAACGCTTTAGGTTCAGCTATATTAATATCGCCTAACATTGCCAAACTTGCCGATACCCCTCCCATTGTGGGGTCGGTCATGACTGAAATATAAGGTAAGCCTTCATCTTGCATTTTGGCAAGAATAGCACTGGTTTTTGCCATTTGCATTAATGAAAATAATGCCTCTTGCATTCGAGCTCCACCGCTTGTTGAAAAACAAATTAACGGGCATTTATCGGCAATAGCTTGTTCTGCTGCACGAGTAAATAATGCACCAACAACAGAGGACATCGATCCACCAATGAAAGAAAACTCAAAACAAGCGACAACGACAGGTGTACCAAACAATGTCCCCTTCATTACCACCATCGCTTCTTTTTCGTGAGTTTCTTTTTGTGCAGCAGTTAAGCGATCCTTATATTTTTTAGTATCTTTGAATTTTAAGATATCTTTAGGCATAAGATCTGTGCCAATTTCGACATCTGAACCATCGTCTAAAAAACGGTATAAGCGCACACGGGCGGGAATATGCATGTGGTGATCGCATTTTGGACAGACTTCTAAATTAAGATCCAGTTCAGCCTGATAAATAACTTGCTCACAGTTACTGCATTTTGTCCAAACCCCACCAGGAATATTCGCCTTTTTATGATCTGACGATATATTATTTTTACTAAGAATTTTTTCAATCCAGCTCATTATGATTCTCTCATTCTGGCACTCTTTACAAATTTCGGAGTATTGTACAATACTTTATACTAATTCTTAATAGTTGTTTTTGTTTTTATCTTATTTTGTAAATAAATTTTGCTAGAAGATATAACCTTTAAAGAAAAATGTGAAGCAAAATATGCCATCAAAGCCAAATTAAATGCAATTGATGTGCAAGTAGGCATTTATAGTTAATGTAAAAAATATCATTTATTGCTTAATAAATATAATAAATATGACCAAAAAAAAATATTAGTATATAATTAGTAGAAGTTTATTTTCCATTTTTCAGATAAGGGGTTATAGATGGACAAGGAAAAAGCAAGCGCATCGTCATTTCAAGATGTATTAGAATACATTCGTCTATCACGTCGTTTAAATAAATTAAAGCGTGAAATATCAGACAATGAAAAGAAAATTCGTGATAACCAAAAACGTGTACTCTTACTTGAAAACTTAAGTGAATATATTAAACCTGATATGACTTACGAAGAGCTTCAAGCAATTATTGCGAATATGAAAAGCGATTATGATGATCGTGTTGATGATTATATTATTAAAAATGCCGAAATATCTAAAGAACGCCGTGAAATAAGTAAAAAAATGCGTACTTATCGATCAAATTAATATCTATGTTTTTATAAGTAGCGTCCTTTTTAGTTGTGGACGCTATTTTTATAGCATGAAATTAGCCTCCAGCTAATTTTACTTTGAATCCTTTTTCTTCTAACAATGATTTTAGTAAATCTCGTTTATCACCTTGAATTTCAATAGCACTATCTTTAACTGAACCACCACAACCACAGCGCTTTTTTAATTCAGCAGCTAACTGTAATAATTGTGCATCGTCTATCTCAAATCCAGTAATTACACAAACACCTTTACCTTTACGGCCTGAAGTTTGTCGCTGAATTCGAATAATGCTATCTCCCTTTGGGCGTGAAATAGCTGGCTTTGTCGGTTTAATTCGACCTTGATCGGTTGAATAAATAATCGGGTTGTCAGACATAATTTAATTAACTCTTACTTGTATCAAGTGTGGCCAAAATTGTTTTTAACGCTTTAGCTGGATCTTCGGCTTGAGTAATTGGCCGTCCAATGACTAAGTAATCAGAGCCAGCAGCTTGAGCACGTTGAGGTGTCATAATACGGCGTTGGTCATCAGGGTTACTACCCGCTGGTCTAATACCTGGTGTCACTAATTTAAAGTCACTACCTAAACGCGTTCTAAAACTTTGTACTTCTTTTGCTGAACAAACTACCCCATCAAGTCCACAATTTTTAGCTAGCATAGCTAATTTAGTTGCTTGCTCTAAAGGCGATGCATTAATACCTATTTCTTGTAAATCAGTCGATTCCATGCTGGTTAATACTGTCACAGCGATTAATATTGGCGCATCTTTACCATATGAATAAAGAGCATCTTTAGCTGCTGTCATCATGCGCGCCCCACCACTCGCATGTACATTGGTCATCCATATACCTAAATCAGCCGCAGCAGTTACGGCTTTAGCAACCGTATTTGGGATATCATGAAATTTAAGATCTAAAAAAACGTCAAAACCTTTTTGCATAATTTGCTTAATAAATTCGGGACCTGCATGTGTAAAAAGCTCTTTACCTATTTTAAGACGACAATCTTTTGGTTCAACACGATCAATAAAATTCCACGCTGATTTTACATCTGCAAAATCAACAGCAATAATAATAGGTGATGGCATAACTTATTTATTCCTTTTAATCAAAATTTTTAGCTATTTTTTCTAACAAATTCATTCAAATCAGCATAAAAGATACGAGCACTTTCTTTATATCCTTTTAATGTTTGGTGAACTAAATCTGCACGCGCAAGCCCACGTTTTCGCCACTGTTTAATAGAAAACTGACCACCCATTGCCACTTGCCAATCCCAAAATAACGTTTTTTCAGATTTAGCAACTTGCTTTTGAATAGTCATTATCTTTGCAAAAGATTTAGGCATATTTTTTTCATTTGCCATAGTGTCTGGGGGTGTCATTATTAAAATAGCAGCATTAGGCAATGTTTCGCGAATCATTCTGATATTATTCACTAAATTTTTTCGATATTGATTACTGTCTAATGTTTCATCAAAACTTTCATTGGTACCATACGCTAGAATCACTAAATCACTTTGCGATACAGCAAGTTCTTTAAACCAGTTTTTTCCCCACTTTTGCCAAATGGTTTGTTTAGCGCCATTAGTCGCAATGGGTGAAACAACAACACCAGATTGTTGATTGCAAGTTAACCAAATACCACCCAGTTCCATCTCTTTTTGACCTTTGATAACTAAAGGCATTTTAGATAAAACCGATGCAGTTTGCCAAACCTTTGGGGTTGGTGTATAGCTGAAGTTAATTTTATTGTTATTAGCATCATAAAGCGATAGTAGGTTTGAGTTGTTTTTTAGTGTTTTAAAGGTCAATTTAACTTGCCAATTTTTATTGCAAGATCCTCTTGCTGTAATTTGGACAGTAGCAGAGTCTTTAATGGGTTTAGCAATAAAACCACCCATGGGAAAATCAAGATTACTTAAAGTTCGGCTACTTAACATATCCCAATCTCTAGCTCGCCATGTAACCGCTGCATGGCTTTGCCCTTTTATCGCTATAGGCGTTATCCAACCAATACCTGCGTTGCCATACTTTTTTTGCATTAATGTTCTAAATTCACCAGTAAAAAAGTCGGCTGCCACATGTGAATCGCCAAATTGAGTAATATTGATTACTCGGTTAGTTTTTTTATGATCCGCTAATGAGTTCAAATGCACTGCAAATTGTTTAGCGTTAGGATCCCCAAAATCAACAACAGTAGATGTTTTACTTTCAGCTACACTACATCCAGTAATCGTTATTGCAATGATGGCTATAATATATTTTAAAAATTTAATCACTATGGGTATCCTCTAATTCTTTATAAATTATTTTTTCCATAATGGCCTTTGCTAGAATTTTTTGGCCTGTTGGCGTAAAGTGAACACCATCATCAACCCTTACCTTAACTTTTGCTTTATTGCTTTCTACGAAATTACTAAATTTTTGATACGTACATCCCAATAAATCATTTGTCATTAAGAAATGTTGTTGGACTTTTTCTAATTCGGACTGATATAAATTATTTAGATAAACCATCGCATTATTTAATTTTGGTTTGCGCATACAAGGCGCTGCTAGCCAAAGTATTTGAACATCATGCTCTATGGCACTATTTAAAATAGATTCAATACGCAAACGGTAGTGTTCTTCCCACAAGTCGGATTGGAATTTAGCATATTTGACATAGCCTTTAACTGGAAAATCCCAAGGATCATTTGCGCCAAGAAAAACAACAAGCAATTTAATTGAAGGATCTGCAATTAGATTATCACTAATGGTTTTTGGCCAATCAAAAGCACTCGGATAAGCAAGCCCTGTGCTCTGTTTGCTCAAATCAAGGCTTTCTATTTTATACTGCTTGAATAGCATTTTTTTAACATATGGTGCAACACCTTGCATTAAAGAATCACCAGCAAAAAACACCTTATCATTGCTTGTTAATATAATGGGTTGTGGCTCAACTGGTACCGTATCTTTTTGTGCTTTTTGATTTTCATCTTGCTGTGCTAGGTCTGTTTCGGACACATTGTCAGTATTGACTCTTTGTCCGCTTTCAAGTTTTGTATTTTTTAAAGCATCAATTGTTTTATTTTCAGTATCTTTCACCGCAACATCAAGCAACTGAGAAAACGGAGGAAGTATTTTTATTGATATATATTTTTGAAAATCTTGTTCGTCATCTTTGCTTGTTTCAAGTTCTTGTATCAAACTTTCTTGGTTTGCAAGCGTATTACTATTCAACAAATCGGTATGATACACTTGCTCGCAATAAATCAATATTGATTTGTAGTAAATGGCTATTAACGCAATAGCGGTAACAAACATTATCAAAAATACATAACGAGTAGGCAAAAGATTGCTAGTAATAACAAGAGGTGAATTTGTTTTCTTATTTTTTTTACAATCTTTTTTAAGCGTATTTTTATGTTGTGATTTATTACGTTGCCGTTTCAAATTCGGTTTGGATTTTTTATTATTTTTTGAAAACGATTTTTTATATATTTTCATAATTAAGCATCATTAAAAATTAGCGTAAATAAAGTTTGGCATTCCTGATGGTGCAATATAAATCGTCAGCCATAAAATCAAAATAAAAACTAAAGGTAAATAGTAATTCGGTATTTTAGTCAACTGTAAAATAAACCACTCAGTCAAATTTTTACACATTGGGTAGGCAAGGTAGATGACACAAATAACCAAAAACGCCCCAGCATGATGCGGTTCTATCAATAAGTTATGCGTTAATGCTGTCAAATAATCTACAGCATCAGATAAACTTTCACTATTAAAAAACAGCCATGTAAAACAAATATAGTGCCATGTTAATAACCGTGCCATCAGTGGCGAACGCGCGGTTATCCAACCTTGCCCCAGATAACGGTCGCCAATATTAAGTACCACAATACCAATACCATGACATGCCCCCCAAATAATAAAATTAATGCCAGCACCATGCCACAATCCCGATAATAACATGGCTAACATGACATTAATTTGAGTGCGTATAAATCCTCGACGGCTTCCGCCTAAAGGAATATAAATATAGTCACGAATCCAACGTGATAAACTAATATGCCAACGTACCCAAAACTCTCTCAAATTTAATGACAAATAAGGAAGATTAAAGTTGATTGGTAAGCAAAAACCTAATAATAAAGCAATGCCAGTAACTAAATCGGTATATCCAGAAAAGTTTAAATAAATTTGTATTGCATACGCATAAAGGCCAACTAATAAATCAACCACACTAAATTCTAGTGGGTTAGCAAATATAGGTGTAACCCAATGCTCATTAACTAAACCACCTAAACAGTAAACTTTTATCACAGCTAAGATAAGTAGCGTAAAAGCGCGAAATGGCTCTAAAATTTCACGAGGTTGATTAACATTAATTTGAGGTAGAAAGTCTTTAGCTCGGTTAATAGGGCCAGCAATAATACTTGGAAAAAAGGACAAAAATAAGGCAAAATCCCAAAAATTAGCAACAGGCAACTCCTGCTTTTTTACTGAAACTAAATAACTTATTGAATGAAAGGTGTAAAATGAGATCCCAATAGGGATTAATACCGTGATAGCGGGAAGCAAAATCGGCAAATCTAATAAATTAAACAGATCTTGTAACTCGTAACGGAAAAAATCAAAATATTTAAATAATGCTAGATTAATTACAGATACACATAACCCTAAAATTAACCATCGCTTTGCATGACGTTCTGATGCTGCGATCATCACAGAAAAAAAATAGATCACACAGGTATAAATAAAAAGGATAAGTGAAAATCGCCAGCTGTAACTACCAACAATCAGGTAACTTACAACTAAAAGCAGAATATTTTGTGTTTTGGGTGATAAGCGACAACCCCAATACAAGGCAAAAAAAGCGATAAAAAGTAAACAAAATTCAATAGATAAATAACTCACTACGATCCTTTTAGCTTAAATGTGTGCTTTTTTGAAGCATTAATAAAATTTTTATAAACAGCTTAGCTTTTTGCCTCGCTAATTAATTCGGATTGAGCAAGTACATTATAAATAATCAGTTCCTTATTCAATCCTGTAATAGTCAATAACTGATTTCTTGCTTGTAACCATAAATGATAAAGAGCAGAAAGCTTTTCATTATTTTGAGTCGCAAGTAATCGAACTAACGGGACTTGATCACGATTAACAATAAAGCGCCCCGCTTTTTGCTTTGCTTTAAGCGCATCGCTTAATAAAGCGCAAAACCAAATAATTCGTTCAATAAAATCTTCATTATCAAAGGTCTTTGCTAATTGCCAATAATTATTTTGAGGAATAACCTCTAATAATTGGCTACAAAACACGTTTCTTTGTTGCCACTTTTCTGGTGCTAATAGTGCGATAGCTCTTAGTGGCGCATTTTCGCTCAATAATAACGCCGAAGCAAGCTCATTATCACTGTATTGTTGATCATGTTTGTTTTTTAACCACTCAATAGATTGTTCTAACTTTGGAGTTGGTAAAAAATAAGAAAAACAACGGCTATGAATCGTAGGCAATAATTGGCTATTATGCTCATCACTTAAAATAAAATATGTACTGTCTGGCGGTTCTTCTAACGTTTTTAGTAGTGCATTAGCCGCTGCTTCAGTCATTAAAGTGGCATGTTTAATCCAAATAACTTTATTACCACCTTGTTGGGATTTTTCGTAAATCTTGCTAGATATATTACGTATTTGATCAATACCTATTGATTGCTTACCTTGTTCATTAGTTATCGCATAATAATCAGGGTGATGATGAGACAAAAACAATTGGCAACTGTGACATTTAAAGCACGGCTCCAATTGCTGTGAATTTTGGCATAACAAACGGTTGACAAGATTTTCAATAAATTCATTTTCACCGCTACCTTGGACATAATTAATTAATAGCGCATGATGAGCACGCTTATGCATAATACCAAAAGCCAATTGCTGATAAGGTAGCAAAAGCCAAGGATAATCACTTAACATCATTAAATATTAACCTGTTTTGTTAACCAATCTATTAAAATTTGTTCAATTTGCTCAGCTACATTGTCAATTGATTTTGTAGCGTCAACCACCCTAATCGTTTCATCTTGTTTAGCTAGTTCTAAATAGCGTTGATGAACTCGCTTAAAAAAAGGTAGCGACTGTTGTTCAATACGATCGAGATCGCCTCGAGATCTTGCTCGCCACAAACCACTTTCAGGATCAATATCCAAATACAAAGTCAAATCAGGTTTAAAATCACCTAATACTTGTTCCTTTAGTGTCATCATAAAAACTTTATCTAACTGACGCCCTCCACCTTGATAAGCTTGCGTGGATAAATCATGACGATCGCCAATAACCCATTTACCCGCATGCAGTGCTGGTTTAATCACATTGTCAATCAACTGAATACGTGCGGCATATAGCATAAGTAATTCGGCTTTATCAGTCAAAGGCTCATTATCTAAACCATTTTTAATAATATTACGTAAAGCTTCAGCTATCGGCGTTCCACCTGGCTCACGTGTAAATTGCAAATCACCAATATCGTGTTGATTCAAAATGCGAGCAACAGTATTAATAGCCGTTGTTTTACCAGCCCCTTCAAGCCCTTCAATGGCAATAAATTTGCCTGTCATACTAATTTCCTAAATTATTTATAATATTTATATGCCATTATATTGTACGCCATTTTTGCTAATTATTTTAGACAGCATTATTAATAATTTCTTTTAGTTTTACAGTAAATATTATAATAACAACTATATTGTTAAACTTTCCGTTAATTGTAAGCTATTTATAATAAAGAGAATATTAAACTTATAATTAATACAATAACAACCAACCTATAGATATTTAATGTAGAAATAAAAATCATTCAGAAAAACCATTGATTTTATTGAAGTTTTTATTTTATTTAAATTTCTATAAAATAAATGAAACATATAACAAATACAGCTTTACCTCTGTGGGTACAAGGAACACAGCTTCAGAGGCTTTCTGAGTTAATTTCTCAACGGTTTATCCCTGTACCTACAGGGAACACACATTTTATAACGCAAACACCAACGGTTTTTATGATTCTAATATGAGTGAACCGCCGATAGATTCTATAGAAATCACTCGAGAATATCATTCTGAATTACTACAACAATAATATGCCGGTTTAGTTATACAACCTGATGTTTCTGGATATCCCGTGGCTGTAAAACGAGTATTAACAGCAACAGAGGTTACAGCAATAAATAAATCAAAAAAACAGCAATTAATTAATGACGCTAACGCTCACATAATATTGTTACAACAAGCTGTTAAATATAATAAAGCTACAGAGCCTGAAAAACAGTTATTAGAAAATTTAGAATTGTTTACGATTGATGTTGCACGCATTGATACAACAGATATTAACGTTATTTCCCCAGATTTGCCAAAAAGTAGTGCTGATGCACTACTTTAAATTTATAATGTAGATAAATTCATATCTATTTTTGCATTACACGCGTTTAAATATTTTAAAATCGTTTTTATGTTTGTGTTCAACGGAGCCCGTTCAATTCTGTTTATGTTAGACGGTGCAATATCTAAACGTTTTGCTAGCTCAGTTTGAGATAGTTTTGCTGTTTCTCTCGCTGTCAACAATAATTCACGTAATTTCCACTCGTCCTCTGCATCATCATATGCCGCACGCGCTACAGGATCTGCTAGCGCGATATCTTTGATTTCACTAAATGTTGTGCTGTGTTTTTTATTCATTTTCAATCATCTCCTTCAGTCGGGTTCTCGCTATTTGCATTGCGCCAACTGGTGTTTTTTGTGTTTTTTTAACAAACGCATGTAAAATAAAAATCGTTTGCTCTTTTTGATAAACATAAATAGTTCTAGCTATATTATTGCGCTCTAACGCTCTCAATTCAAACAACCCTCCCCCCAACGATTTACTATGTGGCATTTGCATTTGTCCAAATTGTTCTAGTTTTTCAATCAATTTAATTGTTCGACCTCTTAATTCTGCGGGTAAATCTAGAATTTCAGATTTAGCATCATCATGCGTTTTTATCGTAAACATTTAATCAATCTGTTTTGTTATTTTTAATAATTGTATCAAATTTGATAAAAACATCAATGAAATTTCTATCGGTTTATCCCTGTACCTACAGGGAACACTTATTTCGTTCTCGTCGTCATTTTTTTGTGCTCGGTTTATCCCTGTACCTACAGGGAACACTTTCGCCATCATGAACGGGGATAACATCGAAATCGGTTTATCCCTGTACCTACAGGGAACACATTAAGTCGCTCTCGTGCTGTTTGATAGCGTTCGGTTTATCCCTGTACCTACAGGGAACACATCTACATTTCTTATTGGTATTTTTATAAATACGGTATATCCCTGTACATACAGGGAACACGATTGATGGCTCGGTTACGTGCTAACGCTATTTGGTATATCCCTGTACATACAGGGAACACTGTAACTGGCGTGTACGGCAGAACCATTAGCACGGTATATCCCTGTACATACAGGGAACACCAATCTGTTAGTTCTGTTTTGATTACATTCTGCCGGTATATCCCTGTACATACAGGGAACACATTAAATTTGATTTTAATGGTCATCAAGTTGGCGGTATATCCCTGTACATACAGGGAACACGTTTTTAACTATAGCCAGCGTTTTAATTAAACCGGTATATCCCTGTACATACAGGGAACACCGAATCAATTTCATTCACATACTCATCAATAGCGGTATATCCCTGTACATACAGGGAACACTACAACGCAATCAGTAAGGGTTTCTGGCAACTCGGTATATCCCTGTACATACAGGGAACACGCATTTACCTAGTTTTCTACATAGAGCCAGTTCGGTATATCCCTGTACATACAGGGAACACTTATGTTGGATTAAAACTGATTGCTGAAAGAGCGGTATATCCCTGTACATACAGGGAACACATCAGTATTTTTTTATCCAGAGGCTTGGATTGCGGTATATCCCTGTACATACAGGGAACACAGTTTGATACAACACCAGCGATTAGCGCAAGACGGTATATCCCTGTACATACAGGGAACACGGCGATACGATTCTAGTTGTGTAGCCGATATTCCGGTATATCCCTGTACATACAGGGAACACAAGCTATTTTGGGATTCCTCAAACTATCAGGGCGGTATATCCCTGTACATACAGGGAACACAATGGTGCGCACGATTGGCGTTGTTGCTTTTACGGTATATCCCTGTACATACAGGGAACACTTGTGAGGAAAACTGCATTTGCAAACCTAATGCGGTATATCCCTGTACATACAGGGAACACTTGTTTAGAGCACATCAAGATTCAAGGCAATACGGTATATCCCTGTACATACAGGGAACACTATATTCAACGTTACAAAGTAAGCCATAAAGTCGGTATATCCCTGTACATACAGGGAACACTGTCCACGGCTGTACTGATTGTCTAGGTATTTCCGGTATATCCCTGTACATACAGGGAACACTTAAATTTAGAAACGCCGTTATAGCTATTGTGCGGTATATCCCTGTACATACAGGGAACACCGAACAATCGAACAGCGAAATATTTTGCATACCGGTATATCCCTGTACATACAGGGAACACGCTCAAATCAAAGCACTTATTCATAGAGTGTGCGGTATATCCCTGTACATACAGGGAACACTATCAATCGGTTTTCCTGCAACAATCTGACAGCGGTATATCCCTGTACATACAGGGAACACATATTGCCCAAGCATTGACCAGTAAATATTGACGGTATATCCCTGTACATACAGGGAACACTGGCTGAATTGGTTATATACAAAGCCAACGAACGGTATATCCCTGTACATACAGGGAACACGGTTACACCTGTGACAGCCACAAAAAGCCTAACGGTATATCCCTGTACATACAGGGAACACTCTAAATATAGATATTTGTTTTATTTAAACTTATATCTGCTATTAAATCCTACCAAATTTTTCTAATTTTTAAAGAAAATTAACTTATTGATTTTTAATAGGTAAAAATGATACTAAGCGTAGCCCATCAAGATCTACCGGAACTCTTCTATTTGTACCATAGGTTTGAAAATCAAATCCTGATTCAGTATTAGTTGCCCAAGCAAGGACAACATTACCGTCTTCTGCAAATTTAATAATTTGTTGCCATATCATTTCTCTTATCGGTCTTGATATATCACCAATATAAACCCCAGCCCTAATTTCAAGTAACCAAATGGCTAAACGGCCTCGTAATCGAGCCGGAACATTTTCAGTTACAACAACACACATGCTCATTATTAGCGACTCCTAAAACCGCTATCGGCAAGAGATTGAGGTTCGGGAATAGCGGGGGGTTGAACATTGTCTGGAGGTGGCGGTGGTTCAATGCCACCGGCTGATAAAACTTCTTCAATAAGAGGAATTAATGTTGCTAATGTTTTCTGGCTTCTAAAAATTTCGCGACACGCAATTCTAACTTCGCGATCAGGATCGCTCTTGTTCTTTGCGGCGATTTCGAAAGCTTTGGGAACGACAGTATCAAATTTAATAATATCAGCAATATCATAAACAAATGATAGTGGCTTGCCACTATGTACAAAACCAATTGCCGGAGCATAACCTGCTGCCAAGACAGCGGCTTCCGTAATGCCATATAAGCAAGAGGTGGCTGCACTTATACATTGATTAATGGTATCGCCTTTTTGCCAATCTTTGGGATCATACTTTCGCCCATGCCATTTTACGTTATAACGTTTAGCCAATAAAGAATAGGTTTCTCGCACTCGTGCGCCTTCAATTCCTCGTAATTGTTCAATCGAACGACGACTGGGTGCAAGTTCACCAAATCGCAATTCAAACATCTTTTTAACCACTTTTAAACGTAAATTATCATCTAAAGCCAATTTAGCTTGATAAAGCAGTTTGTCAGATCTTGCTCCACCGGGTTGACCTGACGAATACATTCTTACGCCAGCTTCACCGACCCAAACAAGCAAGGTTCCGACCGTTGCTGCTAACTTGACTGCGGCATGTGAAACCCTAGTTCCAGGCTCAAGCATTATGCATGCTATAGAGCCTACTGGAATATGTGTTCTAATACCTGTTTGATCAATTAATACAAATGCCCCATCTAAAACATCAATTTGTCCATATTGTAAAAAAATCATTGAGGTTCTATTTTTTAAAGGAATAGGATTAAGAGGAACATAAACCATAGCACCCCATCCTATTGATAATGTTTTATCAAGAATAAGCCACAACCAAATCCTTTACTTTTACCAATACCTCGATAAATTGTGTTTAAAAACAATTCTGCATCCGTCACCGTTAACACCCCTTGATAATCAACAGTACTATAAGTAATCGGTTTGAGATCACTTCTTTTACTAAATTGCTGTTGGTTATAACTAATTACAGTGCAATGTACTTGTTGATCATCCGTTGTTAATAATGAAAATCCTCTGGTTTCACTCTGTTTTATTAACCAGTTGATTGCTGCATCAATTTGTCGGATTTTTATCTCTTTTGAACTTAAACCTTGTTGTTTTGCTAGATATTTAGCATTCATCATTACATCACTACGTTTACCATTTTTAAATACCACAGGATTAGCTCGTAAGGAAAAAATCAATCTCATTCCAACAGTTAATTTGGGTTGATATGGTTTAGTTTCTATTGAAAATAAATCATGATTTGAGAGTGGCTCGGTTTCCGATAATAAATAGTATTGATAACCTTTACCTATTTGTTCCTCATGGAATAAAAAGGCGCGTTTATCTTGATTAGGGAAGAGTTGCCATAACCATTGATGAATTGCATAAGGTCCTGAATTTTGCATTTTCTGATGTAAAACATCATGAAACCGATTCAGTTTTAAAGTAACTCGAGAAAAATACATCTATTCACTCCCTTTCAAATGGCCTGAAAACTGCTGACGGTTAATAAATTGCCATCGATGACGATTTATTGGTTGATCTTGTCGGCACTGAATTTTAATGACATCAAATCGATCTTCTTGATTATTCTGTTCCCAATAATATTCATCCGCAGTGCCTTGTAATAATTTATTGATAACAGGATCTTGACGATGGCAATCTTGGTAATGTTTATCGGCAAAAATAAAAGCATCGCTCAATGTGCCTTGGCACAAGATAGGCGATAATGGCAGTGATAATGGTGAGTTTTTTCTGCCTGCATATAATGGAAAAACGGGCTCAAGTAATGCTTGTTGTATTTGCTCTAAACGATAGGGCGCCTTGTCGGTTTCAGACATGACAATTTGATAATAAACGTCATTATAATATTCACGCTGTGATAATAAGGTTTCTAGCTCAAGAGGGCTTTTTCGTATTTCGTCAAAACGGGTATGCCATACTTGCTTTTTGTTCGCTTTAGGTGCTTGTACCGTTTGAAAATCTCTAAACCAACTATTATTAGCAATAAAAGGACGAATAGCAAAATGATAATGCAAATTAAAGTTATCAATTTGTTTATCATCACGCCTTATACCAAGTGCGGCAGCCACTATTCCTAATAAAGCCGAACGTGAAGGGATGATATTGCTGTGGCGAACTTCACCAACAGCCGGTTCGCCCCATGAGGTAAAAGGGGCATAAATCTGAAAAATAAGATGGTTTATCATCTTGTCCGCTCTCCTATTTTTGCGCAACAAAATCTAATGCAGCACTCAGTGTTCCTTCTCCTGTTTCACTGTTGAGAATATAGCGGCTATCGGCACATTGCCCATAAACTTTATCAAATTTATCACGTTGCTCTTCTAAACGGGTAATCGCATCATTCACCATATCTTGGCCACGAATTGGGTTAAAATAGGCCACAGCTAAAGAGCGCGGTTGTTGGGAGCCTTTTTCTATTAATAGATAAGAGGTATATGCTCTTGAGGCAAAACTGTTTTGCATACCAGTTGGAGCCACTTTTGTTGCCGATTCGGTTAAAGCTTTTAAGGTTTTTTCTACTAATGCTTCATCACCATTTAAATTTTCTAGCAGTAAATCACGGCTGATACAAACATAGGTGTAAAATAGTGCTGAAGCAAATCCTCGCTCACCCAGATGAGCAGAACCAGCATCAACATCGTTATTATTTAAATCATCAACAGCAGTAAAGAAATCATCTTCTATCGTAACCGTACTTACACCTAATGCATGAGAAACTTGGCACGCGGCTTCAATATTAAATGCTGGGCTATCTGCTAGCATTCGTCCAAATAATGCCACATCAACACTACTATTTTCTTTACGTAGTAATTTCACTTCATCATCGCTAGGCTCACGTTTTTCATTAATCAATAATTCCACTAATTGATTGATTGCTTGTTGCTCATTACTGCTAATATGAACCAATTGTTCAATCTCTAAATTAGTTAATGGATCTTTAGGTGATTTTTCATTTTTTACTTTACCAAACTGGCTTGCTATTTTGATGGTACTGTCTTTGGCTATTTTTTCAGAAATACCACTCTCAATCATTGGCGTATATACCCAATCTCGAGCAAAACGACGTGAGCGAACACCAATATGATCGCTTAATGATTGATAAAAAAAGTCCGAGGTTCGCCAAGCTCGCTTTAAACTTTGTGATGAAATACGTAAACGATCGGTGTTGCCCATTTTGGCTGTTTTTGGTCGCCCTAAATCATCACGGTTTAAATTTGAAGGCGCATAAGCAGTTAATAAGTGTAATTGAATAAATGTAGTCATGATGATTATTCCTTAGAATTATTTTTTGTTGAAAAATAGTCCATTGCCCAACGAACAGAAAGGCGTTCAAACGGATTAGTTTTGGCTGATGAATTATGCTTATACTCTCGCTCATACCACTCTTGCATCCATAAAAAGATGCCGTCGGCAAGTGAAATAAGGTTAACACCTTTTTCGCCACGTATTTTTACCGCACGAATCAAGCGACGACAAAATTCTTCAGGCGTTTGACTTTCGCAAAGCTGTTCAAATCGTAACGGAGATAAAAAGCTACGTTCACCACCTTTTACTTTTTCACTTAATTGTGCGGCAAATGGGGCTTTGTCATTATTAGCTTGAGCAAAAGCAGCGGCATTGACAAATATCTGTAGTGCTTGATACTGAACATCCGTTTGCGGCAATTTGCTATCGTTATGAATAAGTGCCTTGGCTAAAATCATATAGCCTTCTTGTAAGATTATAAATTCAGATAGTGCATTCCGACGTAATTCAGCACGCAATTTACGTCCATTGTAGCTAATACCATTAAATGTACATTGCCTTAGCTGCAACATAGAAAACCACTCATCGATAATCTTTTTATGGTTATCATTTAAGATCATCAGCTTTTTTTGGATAGTGCCTGACATGTTGTTCTCCCCCACATGCAATCAAGACGATTTGTTATTTTTAATCTTTTTGATATTTCTCAATTTATTAAAAGCTTTAATTAAGTTTTCTCTTGCGGTGATTTTTTCAGAGCTAATCATGAGTTGATCTGGGTCAGCAAAAGCAGCTTTATCATAAACTTGTGTGATATATTTCAATAAGGTATTGGTCCAATCGAATAACAAAGGAAAGCGACCATTTGGGTTGTCTTTCTCTTCAATCAATTGTTTAATATATTGATAAAAAGGCGTTTCAGTTTCCTTCCAATAAGCGATATCAACGGTGCTTGATTGCTTGTTAATACTACTCATCGCTTTACGGAGTATTGGCAAGGTATCTTTGCTGAAATCTAGCGCAAGTGTTATTAGTTCTTTAATATCGCTATCCAAATCATCAAATATTGCATAAACAGGGAAAGTATGTTCATACCAACAACGAGCCTTCATATTGTCAAAATCATAGCCAAAACACCAAAGATGATATTTTTCTGAAGCTCTCAATCCACGCGAATAATGAACTGCAACTAATCGGGCTGACTGAGTTTCGTCATTGGTACTGACCATACCTAACCAATCACGATAAATTAATCCTCCCGGTTGGCCTTTAATCGCAATCGGTTCCCCCGTTTTACTGTCGGTTCGATAAGGTGATAACGGATGTCGCCAATTTTTATATTGAACACCGTAATTTTTTGTTTGATACTGACTAATAAGCTCGGGCGATTTTTCACCACAAAGGTCACAATCGCCTTGCGTGGTATTTTCAAAATCAAGCTCAATGCGGCGAGGCATCCCCCAATATGCTTGACAGCAATTAGCTTGCTCAGGGAATACACTTAAATTTTTGGGTGGTTCGCTAGTTACTGTTTTGTTTAACCACGGGAAGACGGTTTCATCATAATGTTGAGGTTTTTCGTCATCATCGAGAGGCATCACATTTAGCCATAACTTTTTCCATAATGGCGTTGATGTATCGAGTGCAGGCATCATTAAAGTGGTAATCGGCCCACCACCTCGCAAACTAACGCGATGCCCTTGTCCTCCCGATGGCGCATTAGTTTGCAAAGTAAACAGTGCCATAACAGCGCAATGCGGGCAGATCGCTTTGACAAAATCACGTTTGATAAAATGGTCAGTATTTTTCTTTAATGCGTTTTCACCCGGTGCTTCAACCAATAAGCCCGATATTGGTACTTTATTACCATCTAATGGCGTAAAATCTTGCATAAATGCCGGTTTATGTTCACCAAATTGCATGGCCTGTTTAGCTGGTTTGAATGCTTCATCTAATTGTGATTGAGTAATACCTTCATGCCAATATTCTAACCATTCATCATTATCTTCAGGAGAAAAAGTGGTTTGTAGCAAACCGATAAGAAATTGGTATGCAGCACCTTGGAAGTCAGGTCTAAAATAGGCCAAATCGGAGAGGGTTTCGTCAGCAATTTGGCTAGGCTTAATTTTACTTATTTGACCATTAAAATGTCTCACGGGGATCCATTCTTCGTCTAGAAGAGATAAACAGAACAAAACTCACTCCTTCTTATTGACAATAAGCGATACACTATTATACCGCTTATCTTTTTTATATTAAATTAAAGTTTTAATGAATTTGTTTTTTTATAGTTAAGCTACAAGATCTAATTTCTTGTTCATTTATCTTTTGTTTAACTTCAAATATCAATGTTTTTTTTAATTTATTATTACGTTGCATTCTAGATTTAAAAATTAAAAAATATTTTATTAATCTCATTTTTTTACCTTCAAAATAATTCATTGAAAATATTAGCAACGTATGTATACTCAAAGTTCCTACACTTAGGCTATTACATACTGTGCTAATAATATACGGCTAGTTTGTTCTAGCCTGAACTAATTTAGCATACTCGTCATAGCAAATCAAGAAAACAACAAAGTAGTTAGCAATTATTATATTATACTTGTTCATAAACATAAAACATCTTTACGTTATATGTTACAATGGAATTTCAGAATAAACGTTCCTTATATTAATAGGGATAAACCGTAGTTAGCAATAATTGCGATCCGTTCCCCACTTTTGTGGGGATTTTTATTTTATCGTCAGTGAGTTAAGCGGGTGTTATTAGTCTAACGAAAATTAACCTAAAAAAATGTGATCTTAGCTTCTTTTTTAAAAAACTTATTTGTTTGAACTTGGTTGGATATTGACCATAAAAATAATATATCGATTAAACCAACGCACTTTCTGCATAGGCTATTACATGAAAAACCGATATCATGCATGACTTTAATTTGACTGCTTCAATGGCTTAGTGTTTATAATATTGCATAAAATACTAACCACTCGAAACATCAATTACATAATAATGTTACACACATTGAGAAATGTTATGATTAAAAAAAATAATGATCTAGATAACAGCAACAGTCCATCTGAGCGCCTTGATTCACCTAAAGAACAGTCTTCAATTCTGTCAATCCTTAATAAATTAGTTCCCTTTTCAATGATTTGGGTCAGTTTAGTTTTAATGTTTGGTGTTATTTGTATGTACACCAATGCCATGGGGCAAGACGAGTTTTATCGTTTTATCTTCTTTTTACGTAGTCCTTTTGTTATTGTGCTCAATAGCATTGCATTGTTGGTCGCTATTTTTCATTCAATCAGTTGGTTTAATTCCATTCCTAAAACGATATTTTTATATCGTACTGCTAAAAAATCACAAGCTTATTTAATTATTATAGGGTTGTGGATAGCGACAATTTTTGTGTCAGCCTATTTGCTGTTATTTATCTTAAGATAAGTGGTATTTAATCAATGAAAAATCAAGAAATCCAAGCTAGAAGCACCAATGGAAAAGTTGTAAAAGGGCTATTTGTGCTAGGGGGTACATGGGCGGCTGTTTTTTCTCCCATTGTGCTAATAACTATGATATTTATCCTCCCTTTTGGTGATGCAGCAACACGTTCTTATATTCTTAAAATAGCCAATACGGAATTTGGCAAAATCTTTTTATTTTTGATGATTTCACTACCTATCTGGTGTGGATTACAACAAATTTTAACCATTTTGCACAAGTATAATATTCACCCAAAACGCGAAAAACTACTTACTTTTGGTTTAGCATTGGCATGGACAGTTCATGCCATTTATGTCTTGTTTATTCGGATATAGCAAACATTTGAAAATTGCGACAAAATAAAAAGCGTTATTAATCAATTAACGCTTTTTTTATTTTTGGAAACTAATAATAAGTAATTTCGCGAATAATATTAGTTTGTTTGTTATTTTTAGATTTTTTGGCTGTAAGCCAATCGTTTTTTTCATTAAATGTTAAAAATTGAGTGACATAATGTGCTAATTCTTTACCAGCAGATAAATAAGATGTTTCTATAGTTGTTAAACGATGAAGGTTGTTATCATACTGATACAAAAAATCACTCTCGTTTTGCATATTATTACTAAATTGATAGCGCACTTTAGCTAATTGGTGTGTTTGGTATTCAAATGTGTAGGTTGAAGCTCCTTTTTGCTCTTTCCCTGTATATTTGCCATTCTCATCAATTTCTTTGAGTTGCCATTGGACATTTTTATTGATAAGGCAATTATTATTATCGTAAACGTAGTTATCGGTTTCAAAAAAAATGAAATCAACCGCTTTTTTAGTCTGTTGTGATACAATAATTTTACCTTGTTCATCAGTATTAAATTGGGTAATGCTATTAGTTTTATCTTCGACATCTTCAATAATATTTTCCCAACCCGATTTATTTTTTTGTAGGTGTTCAGAATAGATTCGAACGTTTTTATCTAAATAAAGAGCATAATGGCTTTTTATTATTTCTCCGTTAGTATCATATTCTAATGCATGTTTAGCGTTCGTACTGTTAGTTTCAGTAGTTAATTTAGTGGTTAATGTTCTCACCTCGTGTCTAATGCCTTGTATAGGGGAATCAATATAATCAAGGATCTGAAAAATATAGTTATTGGCATTCGCTGTATTTTGAGTAGGATTATCACTACAAGTTAACGCCATGGCGTCTATTGATGTGAGTGATAAACAGAGCGTTAATAAAAAAAATCGTATTTGTTTTTGCATCGTGTTCCTGCTGAATAATTTATTGTATGCTTTTACCTTTTGCCCATTAATAATGCATCATCCCAATTCACTTTTTTACCTTGTTTTTTATTTGATTGGCTGTCATCTTGATGAGTAAATTTTTCTTCTTTGTTTTCATCTATCAACGTGTTACTCGCTCTACGAGGTGGTTTATCTAAAAAAGAAAGTAACTCTTTGGTGTATTCTTCTTCAGGAGAATAGAAAATCTTTTCTCGCGAGCCTTGCTCTATAATTCTACCCTCTTTCATAACAACAACTTGATGACACATTGAGTAAACCAGCGCTAAGTCATGGCTAATAAACAGGTAACTGAGCTGATGTTTTTCTTGCAATGATTTCAGTAAATTAATAATTTGTTTTTGAATTGTATGATCTAAAGATGAAGTTGGCTCATCTAAAATTAACAATTCTGGCTTTAAAATTAAAGCTCTAGCAATAGCTATTCGTTGGCGCTGCCCACCAGAAAACTCTGTTGGATAGCGATAACGCATATCGGGATCTAGACCCACTTCTTGCATAATATCAATAACGGCCTGCTCACGTTGTTTCTTACTTTGTTTTTTGTGCGTCATTAATCCTTCACTAATAATCTGTTCAATATTAAAACGAGGATTAAGTGACGAAAACGGATCTTGGAATACGACTTGGATACGACTTCGGAATGGCAATAATTTTTTGCCAGTTAGATTTTGTATCGGGTGGCTATCAAATACAATATTACCTTGTGATTTAATCAACCGCAAAATAGCTAGTGCCGTTGTGCTTTTACCGGAGCCCGATTCCCCCACAATACCGACCGTCTCGCCTTGATGTACAGCAAAACCAACATTATTGACAATTTTCTTTTTAGTTTTTTGAAAAAATCCCTTTCTAGCGATTACCTCAACATCCAAATGGTTAACATTAAGCAGTATTCCTGGCGTATTAGGCAATGGCGCGGGATCGCCACTCGGTGCTGAATTTAATAAGGTGCGAGTATATTCATGTTCAGGACGTAAAAAAATGCGTTGCCTATTGTTATACTCAACGATTTTTCCTTGCTGCATAACAGCAACTTTATCCGCTAGTTTTTTGACAATGCCAAGATTGTGTGAAATAAATAATAGACTCATATTTAATTCATTTTTTAGCTCTTTAAGCAGGCGAATAATTTGTGCTTGTACCGATACATCTAGGGCTGTAGTTGGCTCATCGGCAATTAACAATTTGGGATGAGTTAGAATGGCCATGGCAATCATAACTCGTTGCCGTTCTCCGCCCGACAGTTGATGAGGGTAAGAGGATAATTTGCTTTTTGGCTCTTTAATGCCCACTCGATCAAGATATTGCAAAATTTCATTACGTGCGACATTTCGGCGCATACCTCGATGTAATGACAGCACTTCATAAAGCTGTTTTTCAACCGTGTGTAGTGGATTAAGTGACACCATCGGTTCTTGGAAGATCATGCTAATTTGATTACCACGCACATTTTGCAGTGTTTTGTCTGTTGCATGTAATAACGATTTTTCTTCAAACAAAATATCCCCTGTGGGATAAGTCACTTGATCTTTACACAGTAAACGTAAAATAGACAACGCTGTTACACTTTTACCCGAACCAGATTCACCAACTAAGGCTAACGTTTCTTGTTCATGGATATCAAAACTAACATTGCTTACTACTTGGGATACAGCTTGAATGTTACGTTTAAAAGCGATACTTAAATCCTGAACGGATAATAAAGGAGAACTCATCGATACACTCCTTTGTTTGGATCAAATGCATCCCTGACTGCCTCACCAATAAAAATAAGCAGCGAAAGCAAAGTTGCAATGATTAAAAATGAACTAATACCAAGCCAAGGTGCTTGCAAATTATTTTTACCTTGTAGCAATAAACGACCAAGAGACGGTGAATCAATAGGCAAACCAAAACCCAAAAAATCTAGCGACGTTAAGGTGGTAATTGATCCACAAAGAATAAATGGTAAAAAGGTTAATGTTGCCACCATCGCATTAGGTAATATGTGGCGGAACATAATTTTAATGTCACTAACCCCCATAGCTTTAGCTGCACGAATATAATCAAAATTGCGGGTACGTAAAAATTCAGTACGTACAATTCCCGCTAACCCCATCCAACCAAATAAAACGGTAATACCAAGCAACCACCAAAAATTAAGCGGTAAAATACTAGCTAATAGAATAATCACAAATAATCCAGGTAAACCACACCAAATTTCAATAAATCGCTGACCTATCAGATCAACGATACCACCATAATAACCTTGAATCGCACCAATAATAACACCAATGACAGAAGTAAATACTGTCAAAAAAATGGCAAAAAACATTGAGAGACGAAAACCATACAAGATATTGGCAAACACATCAAAACCCGCATCAGTAGTGCCTAACCAATGTGATGATGAGGGCGGCGTTGGAAAGGTGCTTGCCGTATCATAAATTAATGTACTATAGCTGTAGCGAAACGGTGCCCATAAAATCCAACCATTAGCTTCTATTTTCTTTTGTACAACAGGATCAAGATAATTGGCTTGTGTTTCTAATTGACCACCAAACTGTGTTTCTGGATAAAAATGAAAAATCGGTGAATAATAATTATCCTGATATTTAATAAAAATAGGTCTATCGTTAGTAATAAAATCAGCAAATATACTAACCACAAATAAAATTGAAAATAACCAGAGTGAATAATAACCACGACGATTATGTTTAAACCGTTGCCAACGTTGCTGATTAATAGAATAGTTTTTGGTCATTATTTGTGTGCCTCAAAGTCAATGCGTGGATCAATCATCATATAAGATAAATCCGATAAGAGTTGAGTGATGAGCCCTATTAACGTAAAAATATACAAAGAACCAAAAATGACTGGATAGTCACGTTGAATAATAGCTTCATAACCCAATAAACCAAGCCCATTGAGCGAAAAGATAATTTCAATGAGTAACGACCCAGTAAATAGAATACCAACAAAAGCAGCAGGAAAGCCCGATATAATCAGTAACGTTGCATTACGAAAAACATGTTTATATATAATTTTTCGTTCACTTAAACCTTTAGCTCGTGCAGTGATGACATACTGTTTACGAATTTCATCTAAAAATGAGTTTTTAGTCAACATAGTGAGCGAAGCAAAACCACCAATGACCATTGCAATGGTGGGCAAGCAAATATGCCATGCGTAGTCTTTCACTTTGCCCCAAAAATCAAGTTGTTCAAAATGATTTGAAATAAGCCCTCGTAGAGGGAAAATATCCCAATAACTACCGCCCGCAAACACCACGATTAGCAATACAGCTAATAAGAAAGGAGGTATAGCATAACCAATAATAATTAGTGTGCTTGACCAAAAGTCAAATATAGAACCCTCTTTCACCGCTTTACGAATGCCTAAAGGGATTGAAATTAGGTAAACAATTAGTGTGCTCCACAGCCCCAACGAAATCGAAACAGGTAAGCTTTTAACAATTAACCCTACTACCGATTCACTTTTAAAAAAACTATTGCCAAAATCGAATGAAATATACTTTTTGAGCGTTTCAATATAACGTTCAAATATTGGTTTATCAAAACCATACTGTTTTTCAATCATTGCGACAATTTGTGGATCGAGCCCTCGTGATCCTCGATAGCTAGATTCATTCTTATACTGTTCAATTGATGTCGATGAACTAATGCTTCCGGGCAATAGTCCTTGTCCTGCTTGCGATCCATTTTCAATCATAGCAAGCGCCTGATCGACAGGCCCACCAGGGGCTACTTGCACAATAAAAAAATTGATAGTTAAAATCACAAATAATGTTGGAATAATCAATAGAAGTCGACGAATAAGATAATTGAGCATATTAATGTTTCCGATTTTTAGGCAGGCTAGCTGCTTTGTTAGCATCATACCACCAGCTATCAACGCCTATTGCATAAGTCGGTTGTATGGCTGGTTGCCCAAATTTGTTCCAGTATGCATAATACGTTTTACTGTTATACCACATTGGAATCATGGGGTACTCTTGCGTTAGAATTCGGTCAAGAGCTCGCCCTAGAGGGATTAATGCTTCTTGATTATCTACATTTTTGGTAATTTCAGCAATAATGCCATCAATCGCCTTGTTATGCAAACCCGATGCGTTCCACGATGAATTAAGATACTCGCTCCCCCAAAGTATCTGCAAATTAGAGTTTGGGTAATTGACGGCATAATAATCACGAGCAACCATATCATAATCACGCTCACGAACACGGCGTAATTGTTGTACTGAATCTAATAAGGTAATTTTCATGGTGATCCCTAAGCGCGCTAAATTTTGTTGGAAGGGAATTGCATACTTAATATCACTACCAAGATAACTAATCAGTTCAAATTCAAAAGGTTGCTGTGTTTTAGTGTTAATCAGTTTACCTTTTTTAATTACCCATCCAGCTTGTTTTAGTAATTCAGCAGCTATTAATAAATTATCACGATTAAAACCCAATCCATCACTTTTAGGTACATAATAAGCATTACCAAAAGCACGCTTTGGAATAATATCTTTATAAGCATTTAACCATTTTAGCTCTTGTTCGCTAGGCTTGCCGATTGCTGCATAGATTGTGTTTTCAAAAAAACTATAAGGCCTTTTGTAACTGTCATAATAAAATGCATGATTTAACCATTCAAAATCAAATGCCAGTGTGATTGCTTCACGCACTTTAACATCGTGAAACAGATCTTTTTGCAAATTAAACGCTAACCACTTAGTATCAGTTGCCGTTTGAACGGGTTTTTCTTGTTTAACAATGTGGTTAGCATCAAAATATTTTCCTTGATATTGAGTAAACCAGTTTTTAGGTTGATCTTCAGCTCGTAAATCATATTCACCTGCTTTAAAGGCCTCTAACGAGATATTATCATCCATATAATAGTCAATTCGTTTTTCGTCAAAATTATCTAACCCTTTATTAATCGGCAAATTACGTGCCCAATAATTGGGATTACGTCGATAAACAACATATTGCCCTAATTTATATTCGCTAATATAGTAAGGACCACTACCAATAGGTGGGGTGTTTAAAGGTTCAGCAAGATCATGATTCTGCCAAAAATGTTTTGGCATAACTCGCATGCTACCGACAAATGAAAATAATTTTTCACGATCAGAATTAGGGATATCAACACGCAAACGATAATTATCTATCACTTTAACGGTAATGCCTTTATTATAAACACGATATTGAGGCACACCTTCGGTCATAAATTTGTGAAAAGTAAACGCAACATCCTGTGCAGTAATTGGCTGATCATCTTGAAAACGAGCATTTGGGTTAATTGAAACTTCAGCCCAGCGATAACTATCAGAATAAGTTATTGAAGTAGCAATAAGTGGATAAAAACTGGTAATATCATCGGCAGTATTGGTAAAAAGTGTGTCATATAACGATCCCGAACTCCGCTCAGGAGCTCCTCGGCTAGCAAAACGATTAAAATTATCAAAAGAGCCAACTTCAGCTAGCTTAATCGCACCACCTTTAGGCGCATTTGGATTGACATAATCAAGATGTTGAAAATTAGCTGAATATTTAGGTTGACCTGAAAGTGAAAAAATCGTTTTATGATAAATTTTCTCAGTTATTTGGCTAGGACCAATAATATCAATTCGTTCATCCTCAGTTAATTGAACTGGGGCATTAACATCCTCGTTTAGATCAGTTTGAGGCTCTCGTTGTTCTTCATCGGCAAAAGCAGGCGCAGAACAAATAACTAGACTAGTTAGGCAACTCAAGATGAATAATGTTTTTATAGGTTGTTTAATTCGAATAATCATCCCAAATCCATTAGTAATTTATTTAACAATAGCGTGTTTATGCTACTTTTTTATTTTTAACATATCTAAATCATCTAAGGTGATAACACTCCCCTTAACTCAGGCTGTCTATTTTGCCAAACTTCAACTAAATGAGCAAAACCTAATTAATAAAGTTGATATAAAATGATAATGTTAGGTAAAAAGATACCTTTATTTTTAAATAAAACAAGTTATATTAAATCAATTATTAAAAAATAAATATCATAAAAAAAGATAAATATTATTAAACATATCTATTGTCAAACGTAATGAAGGGATAATATCAATGATTGAATCGTTTTATCAATATTGGGGAAAATGTCGACAAAGGGACAATAGCGATGATAGCGATGATTATCACCTACTGGCTTATCACAATTTAGATGTCGCTGCTTGTGGATACCATATTGTTAAAAAGAATTATTTTTATTCTGCTGAATTATTTGAGCAACTTGGCTTCTCATCAGATGAGATGGAAAACGCAGCCCTTTGGTTTGCCTACTTTTTAGCTTGGCATGATATTGGTAAATTTGCTAATGGGTTCCAGCAATTATTCAAGCATAATAATCCCAAGCTCGTCGCCGCCGATCCAGCAAAAAGTTACACTACCCGACATGATTCGCTTGGACACTGGTTATGGCAGAACTATTTAATTGAAAAATCAGAAATACAGCTAGAATCATACAATTATAATATTGAACAGGTATATAATATCTGGTTATTAATCATGACAGGCCATCATGGTAAACCGCCTATATTGGATGCCAATGGTAACTCATCATTTAACACACAAGATAAGCAAGCTTCATTAGGTTATATTAAAGCAATTAATCAACTGTTTATTGTGGATAATAATTTAGCCAGTTACCACACCCGCTTTTTTGACAAAACATTCCGTAAAAATCTTAACAAACTAAGTTGGCTATTAGCGGCAATAACCGTTATTAGTGATTGGTTAGGTTCCAACCAACAATTTTTCCCCTTTTCTTCAAATGTGATGGAATTGTCAGAATATTGGTTAAACTACGCTCTAGTTAGAGCTGAAAAAGCCGTAGCGGCTTTACCTCAACAATCCCCTATTATGCCTTTCAATGGTATCCAAAACTTATTTCCATTTATTGAAAAACCAACCCCCTTACAACAGCAAGCATTATCTTGCCAACTATCAGATAATGGCCCAGAGTTATTTATTATGGAAGATGTTACTGGAGCGGGTAAAACAGAAGCTTCAATGATTTTGGCACATCGATTAATGGCAGCAGGGAAAGCACAAGGGATTTATATTGGCTTACCAACTCAAGCTACCGCAAATGCAATATATCAACGCACAGCACAGGTATATGGGCAATTATATCGATCTAACAGCCATCCATCGCTTGTTCTAGCTCATGGTGCAAGTTATATGAATCCCAATTTTACCCAAACAGTCATTAATTTGGATAATCTTAGTCAACCCAAATACCTCACAAATGAAAATTCAGCGAGTAGCGAGTGTAATGAGTGGTTTGTTGACACACGAAAAAAATCATTGCTTGCTGAAGTTGGAGTTGGAACGCTAGATCAAGCTTTAATGGCAGTTATGCCGTTTAAACATCAATCGTTGCGGCTATTAGGACTACGACATAAGTTACTGATTTTAGATGAAGTTCATGCTTATGATAGTTATATGGCGAAATTATTAGAATCACTGTTACAGTATCATTTTTCACAAGGAGGGAGTGCGATTATACTTACCGCAACTTTACCCTTTTTTCTACGTGAAAAATTACTTAATGCTTTTTATAAAGGATTAAATTCAAATCAATCGCCTTTAACGCTAAATTCAGATTTACCTTTTCCTTTATTGACAAAACTCAATCAACAAGGCTTAGTCGAACAAGCAATAGAGACAAGAGATGAAGTAAAGCGGCAAGTTGATATTGACTGGATTGATAATATTGATTCTGGTATAGAAAAAATTAAGATTGCCATCCAGCAAGGGAAAATTATTTGCTGGATAAAAAACAGTGTGGCTGACGCAATTAGTTTATATCAACAACTACAACAAAATTTGAATCTTGATAGTAAGCAAATTTTACTATTTCATAGTCGCTTTGCATATTGTGATCGCTTGGATATCGAACAAAAAACGTTAGCATGGGCAGGAAAAACCTCAAATCATGCAATTCGCTCAGGAAAGATCATCATTGCAACTCAAGTCATTGAGCAATCATTAGATCTCGATTTTGACGAAATGATTAGTGATATTGCCCCAATTGATTTATTGATACAACGTGCAGGTCGTTTACAACGACATGTACGAGATAAACAAGGAAATATCAAACTATCCACAAACCAAAATCAACCTTGTGATGATAGAAATAAACCGATATTAACTATATTTGCGCCAACTTGGAATAATAATCCAAGCCAAGATTGGCTAGATTACCCAGAATTTGGCAATACTAAATATGTTTACGCCAATCATGCTTATTTATGGTTAACGCAACGAATCTTACGTCAAAAAGGCGTCATAAAAATGCCCGAAGATGCCAGATTACTCATTGAATCAGTTTATCATAGCAATCTTGAGCCACCTGAAGGTTTACAAGAGGTTTTTTATAAAGAATTAGGACAACAACTTGGGCAAAGTTCACAGGCTAAAAGTATGATATTGAATTTTAAAAATTGTTATAGCCGAGCGCAATTCAATGCTGAATGGGATCATGAAATTGAAGTATCTACCCGTTTATCAAGAGATAATATTGATCTTTATTTAGCTTATCAGCAAGATGATAAAATCGTTCCTTACTGTAGTAGTAGTGAATATGCTTGGGAACAAAGCCATCTTACAATTAATGTATCAAAATGGAATAGAATAAAAAGTGCGATTCCACAACTAGAACAGCATCATCTAGAAAAATTAAGGCAAAAGATACATAGACCTAATGCAATAATTGTTTTAATTGAAAAGGAAAAAGTATCTTGTTTTTACACTAGAGAATTAGGCTTTTATCTCAATTAATTAATGCTGTAGATTAATCATATTTGATTAACCAAAGCTAAAATATTTTGGATGGCAGTTTTTGCTTGGTGGCTATTTTTCCAACATGATGATCCAGTTAACAAAGCGCCTTTGTTTAATATTTCATCTAATGTGGTGTTACGTAGTTTTTCGAAAGAGTCTAATTCCATTTGTTGCAATCTTTCAATAATTTTATCACCAACAAATTTTAGTTCTAAAAGCTGTTTCTTTTCAAATTCTGAAAAAGCCATATGTGTCTTTAGTTATTTTAAAATAGTTGCGATGAGTTTACTATTCTAGATTCAGTTTGTCACTAGACGACCAAAACTATTTTATAGTAACTAAACCACATAATATAAAAGAAACCGCTAGAATAATAAGATAATAATAAACAGGTTCGGAAGAAGGAAATAGCGACACCATAAATAAAGATACAACAGCGGCCAATCTAGAATATATAGCCACGCAACTTGAAATAAATGATATATCGTTTTCGTATTCTTTTTTTAACAAAAAAGTGTAATATCCACTCGTACTAATAGATAAAAAAGAGGTAGTACCATGAATAAGTGAGTATATAAAAATACCTATAAAACCGACTGTTTCATTTTGAATTATCAATAAAAGTAAAATACAAAATAACCCACCCGAAATACCACAAATAGTTGTACTAATCATATATTCTTTAGTAAAAATACCAAATTTAGGCAGGATATGATTCATTATAAAGTGAAATAAGAAAGCACCAATGTGGCAAAGTACGAGAATAAAGACTTTATCTTTAGATATAGTACTTATATTTATACCGTATTTCATAATTGGTTACCAAAAATGAAAAATAACTTGTATAATGGATAGGCTACACTAATTGGTACCAGTTTTATAAGATCATTGTTATGATAAACTAAAAATAAAAGAAAGTGACAACAATAACAATCGATTCAGCGCGAAGAGCAAAACGTAGCTTTACTAACGAGTTCAAAAACAAATGGTCATGCTATATCAAAATGGTAAAAAACGTGCGGATATCGTCGCAGAGTATGACCTCACCAAATCAGCATTAGATAAGTGGATAACGCAGTACCAAACTACCGGCTCGTTCATCGCAAAAGATAATCGCTGGGCTGAAGAGAACGAACTTATCGCGCTACGCAAAGAGAATAAACGCTTGTTAATGGAGAATGATATCCTAAAGCAAGCGGCGTTGATAATGGGAAGAAAATCGCGTTAATTTTACATAATAAGCATCGATACAGTTTACGTGCATTATGTCGATGTTTAAATGTAACGCGAAATCGTTTCTATTATCAGCGAAAATTGACGCAGCAACCACAAGATATATCGCTAGGTGAAATTTTTAATAATCATTATCGAGATTATGGCACTAGGCGTCTGCAAGCAGAGCTGAGAAAGCAAGGCATAACCGTATCTCGACGCCAAATAGGTCGAGTTATGGCGAAAAATGGCTGGGTTTCGAAGTACACCAGTAAAAAATAGGGTATTCATGCAGAAAAAAGCAATGAATCGTCTGCGGGGGAATGAACTTAATCGAGAATTTGATATAGGTCAACTACGAAAAATATTGGTGAGCGATTTAACCTATGTGAGGGTTAAGCAACGTTGGCACTACCTTTGTGTAATTGTTGATATCCGTAATCGAGAAATAGTGAGGCGAAGTGCTGGCAGGCATAAAACAGCGGCACTAGTCATGCAAGCTATGAGTCAAATACCCATGAACTTACAGATGATTGAGTTTTTTCATTCTGATAGAGGAAAAGCGTTTGATAATCATTTAATTGATGAGTGCTTAACCGCATTTGGAATTAAACGGTCGTTAAGTCGCAAAGGCTGTCCTTATGATAACGCAATTGCAGAAAGCACATTTAAAGCCGTGAAAACAGAATTTGTGTCAAATACGATTTTTGATTCACTGGCGCAACTTAAATTGGAATTTAATCACTATGTGGATTGGTTTAATTATAACAGGCTTCATTCGTCTTTAAATTACCAGTGGCCGATTGAATACAAAAGAAAGGCCTTATCTTTTTGGTACTAAAAAGTGTGGGCACACCAGTATAGAGGAAATATACCAACAAACAGTCGTTGATAGCTATTCCAGACTCGCTTTTACTAAAGTCTATACCGAGAAAAATAGCCTCATTATTGCCGATATGCTTAATGATAAAGTGCTGCTTTTTTTGATAGTGAGCAGGTTCCACTATTACGCATACTGACTGACCGAGGTATGGAACATAATGGCCATAAAGAACGTCATGCTTATGAACCTTATCTTAATTTAGAAGATATTGAACACACCAAAACCAAAGCCTACAGTCCACAAACAATGGGATTTGTGAGCAATTTTATAAGACGATGAAAACAGAATGTTATGATGTCTTATTTCGACGTAAGGTGTACACGCAATTGAGTGACATACAAAACGATATTAACTAATGGCTTGAATTTTACAACCGAGAAAGAACACATTCTGGAAAATATTGTTATGGAAAAACACCATGGCAAACTTGGATAAGTGCAAAAGGGTTGGTTATGGAAAAACAACTGGAGAATTTATTTTACTCATCGGGCACTCATTTTGTTAAAATAAATTCCGATAAGTATATTGTTGTTCATATTGTTCTGGCAATACCCAGTCCTTAGCTGAACGACCACGCATACAATAATAATAGATTTCAATATATTCAAATAGTGCTTTGTTGGTTAGCATCCTCGGTCACTGCGAACGAGCATATTTTTAAGAAAGTAACGCCGAAACAAAGCTTGCTTTAATGTATTACAGACTAAATGACGGTCTAGGTAACGATTCGTTTGCCTAGCTTTTCGATATTATGAGAGTTGATATTCCCCCCATAAAATCGTTCAGGTATAGTATTGATTTTATTTAGTTTTTTTGATTTAATAATTTTTATAAAATCAAGTGCTTATAGTTTAATTTATGTTTTTATTGTGATGTTTTTTTTGAGTTTTTCCACCATTACAAAGTGCTGACAACTGAGACAGGATAGCCAAAAAACCTCTTTATCCTATCTAAAGCAAAAAATTGCTAAGAAAATCGCTCTATTTTCTTAGCTCATACATTGCTATTAAAGCTATTTATTTAACTCATTTAACCAAAAGCCTAAAGCGTTCAAAACCATAATGAATAAAAATAATCATTGAAGTTTACTCTTTTAATAAAGAGCCAACTATTGAAAATATAATTCCTCTAGTAGTCAAGAATTAAACTATAAAAGGTTAAAGCGAAGCACAAAGACCATATCTACTAATGCTTGAACCATCTCCGAGAACATCACCGTCATCCGAATCGACACCAAACTGAAGGCTGCCCGCTGTATCACTAGTCCAGTAGTTACGGTCGGCAAAGTCCGCATTGGTATAATGAAGCATGTCGCCCCACTCGGTAAAAAAACCTGCGCCAATTCGACGCTGGTAATGATTACCAGATGATGATGGTATGGCACCGACAGAACCTTGACACCAGTGACCTGACCACTTACCCGAACAAACCGCATTAGTTAAATCCCTTACCTGTGGAAAACGATAACCTAAATGACTACACCAAGAGGCTTGATTAGAAGCGTCATTAGATCGAGATCCACGATTAACGAACCACTGCTTCAACTCAAACCCATACTTAACGACCACACTACCTTGACTATCTCTCCCCACTAACTCAAATGTTTGAGGCAAGGTTGGCTTGCTAAGTGGACTTGGGGAATCTGAGCTTTTTTGGTTATCACTTGCCCTAGGACCCGTTAGCGTAACGCGTATTACCTCTACTGAATGATTGGATATCCAATCATCGCTTGCATTTGGTAATGTCCTTGTTACAGTAGCTGTTATTCCCCCATGCGTAACAGAAGCCCAAGTCAACTGGCGACCTCCTCCTATGTCTAAATCAAAGTACAAGCCATCTGCACCTGTTGTCGGAAAATTTAATTCGTAAAATGTTGGATTAGTTGATTGAACTAGAAATCCTTTAGTTGGATTCCAAATATTAGGTGGACCAGCGTAATCACCTGTACCATAGGTTAGATTGGGTCTTACATAACAGATTTTAGGAGGTAAATTTGGGCTGATGTAGTACTCCACCGATTGACGGTGGAAATAATTTGTATCTGGTACACCGTACTGTGTTTTTAAAAATCCCGCTGTACTACTTAACATCACCTTATAAGGTGCTTTACAAATATCTAAAATATCATTACGACTAACAGCATTACCATTTTTATCGAAAAAATAAGCAGATAGATTTCCTTTTGCGGTTACGCCATTTACTCCCTGACCATCACCATCATCATCGCCCCAATAATGATAAGTGTTCACTATATCATTTAAACTGACTGAATCAACTGATGAGGGAATCAACATGTGAATATCGCTTAAAGTACTTCCTTTAGGTAAAGTTATTGGATTTGTTACGCTTGATGTATTGGTTGATGGAGTAACTATTGTTCCATCCGATAGAGTGATATTCAATAAATCCTCGGTTGTGATCACTTTAGTTTTACCACCATCAAATGTTAAATATGGTGCACTACCTTGTATAACATTACTAGTATGCACCGTTAATGCCTGCGAATTGGGCGAATACGACAATAACAACAATGGTCCTAATACCAACGGGATTTTTGTAAATAATTCTATGGATAATTTCGATGATAAAAATGAGGCAAGTGTAAAAACTCGTCTAACGTAGTTATTTGATAAATTTAAGACATAGGTTTGCCATGTCTGGTGTCTGGTGTCTGGTGTCGATAAGTATACTGCATAACATCCTTCTTGTAAAGTAATATGTTGTTTTATTTTGCTTTTTTGATGATTTATAACCTATAAAATATAGCTAAATTAATTCTAATTTTTAAAATTATAATGTTTAAAAAAAATTTGGCGACATTTTTTACTAAAAATTTTGTAAAGATTTGTTAAGGAACTTGATTCTGTTTTTGGGCGTGCTTATAAATACCCCAAACTTAGTACACAACTTACGTAGAAAATTAAGCAGCCTGTTTTAGTGTTTTGTATTCAATCGGTGTCATGTTATTTAATGCCTCATGCGGTCTTTCGGTGTTATAAATGGTTAGCCATTCTTCGGTTACCTTTCTTGCTTGTTCTAGATTATTAAATAGATATAAATCGAGTACTTCAGTACGATAGGTACGATTAAACCGTTCAATATAGCCATTTTGATAAGGGCTACCGGGCTGGATATAATCAATGGTTATACCATGTAATTTAGCCCAGTTGGTAAAGGTTTTTCCTGTAAATTCTGGCCCATTATCGACCCGTATTTTTAATGGATACCCATGATATTCAGCCAGTTTATCTAAGTAACGGGTAATCCTTCCTGCTGGTAAGCTTACTGCAATATCAATACCTAACGCCTCACGATTAAAGTCATCGATGACATTGAATGTTCTAAAGCGACGTTGATTACGGCTACTGTCACTCATAAAATCCATTGACCAACAGTCACTTTGTTTATTGGGGACTAATAATCTTTCTGAGCATCGTGGAGGAATGCGTTTTTTACGCTTTACCCTGAGATTAAGCTTTAATTCACAATACACCCGATATACCCGTTTATGATTCCATTGATAGCCGAGCTTTCTGATACGATTAAAACATTTAGGAAAACCCCAGCGTAAATGCCTATCTGTGATAGCATTCAATACCGAAACAATCGCCGAATCATCCAGTAACTTAGGTTGATAATAGTAAGCACAACGGCTTAAACCAACAATGGCACAACTCATAACAATAGTAACCAAATGATTTTGTTTTAGTTGCTGTGCCCACATTTTACGTGCCTTTGTGGGCACTAAAGCTTTTTTATGATTTCTTCCTGAAGCTGGGATTTTAAGCTCAGTTTGGCAAACATCTGCTTAAGCTTACGGTTTTCAGCCTCCAGCTCCTTTAAGCGTTTGATATCCGACGTTTCCATTCCGCCGTATTTTTCTCGCCATTTATAGACAGTTGAATTGCCCATGCCCTATTTACGGCACAGTTCTTTAACAGGAATACCCGCTTCAGCTTCTTTTAAAATAGCTACGATTTGATGTTCAGTCATTTTTTTCATAATTAAATCCCCCTTTCTTTTATCATAGAGAATTTTCTACTTTTTTGCTGTACTATTTTAGGGGGAGTTACAAACATAGCCAGTACTGTTTTTTGGTGCGATACTTTCGCTTAGGTTGTTCCATTGATGTTTTATGAATCACTTCATTATAGGCAAGCAAATTATTCAGTTGATCGAGCTCATCTAATCCACGAAGAACCGCAATTAATGTTTGTAATGTAATGGATTCGCCTTGTTCAATACGTTTTATTGTCGCAATACCGATTTGAGATTTGTCAGCCAATTCTTGCTGAGATAAATTTTTTTCAATTCTTGCTATTTTTATTCTGCGACATAACATAGCAATCATTTCGGCAGTTTCATTCATAAAATATCTTTTAGGTATGATATGCCACAGTATGTGACATATCATCTACTGTTATTGAATTAATTGTTCGTTTTCATGAGCTTTGATTTGTTGCTTTTCTAAGCTCTCTAAGATCTTTTTATGGATGCTATTAAAGCCACCATTACTCATAATTAAAATGGCATCGGTTGGGCGAGCTGTTTTGGTTATCATTTCAACAAGTAAATCAATATCACCCGTCCAGTGAGCTGGTTGGATACAAGCATCAACAACATCGGCAACTAACCAAGGCAATTGTTCCGGTTGAAAAATAAAGATTTCGTCAGCACGACCTAGTGATGGCGCTAGTTCATCTTTAGATACGCCTAGCTTCATTGTATTTGAGCGAGGTTCAAGAACAGCTAAAATGCGACGATTTGCACCAATTTTACTACGTAATGCCTCTAATGTTGCTAAAATTGCAGTTGGATGATGAGCAAAGTCGTCGTAGATTTCGATGTTATTTATTTCACCATAGAGTTCTAGCCGCCTTTTTGCATTGATAAATGAATTTAATGCTAAACAAGCATCGGCTGGATCAATGCCTACATTATGTGCTGCGGCGATTGCCATTAATGCATTATGCATATTATGTTCGCCCACTAAGGAATATTTCACTTCGCCTACTTTTGCATTGTTATAGTAAACTGCAAAATGGCTTGCGTCGTTATTTATGCGCTGCGCTAACCAACCTGTTTCAGACTCAGTAAAGACTTGCTCGCTCCAGCAACCTTTCGCCAATACTTGTTTTAAATTTACATCATCTTGTGGTGAAATAATTAACCCTTTGCTTGGCACTAAACGAACCAAATGGTGGAATTGTTTTTGAATTGAGCTAAGATCATCAAAAATATCGGCATGATCAAATTCTAAATTGTTCATAATAAGTGTTTTAGGGCAGTAGTGCATGAACTTGGAACGTTTATCGAAGAATGAACAATCGTATTCATCAGCTTCAATCACAAAAAAATTCCCTTCCCCTAATCGGGCTGATACATCAAAATTACCCGGTACACCACCAATAACAAAACCTTGTTTATAATTTAGTTTTTCTAAAATCCAATTGATCATACCTGCGGTTGTGGTTTTACCATGTGTTCCAGCAACAGCAATAACCCAGCGATCGCGCAAAACGTTATCATGTAACCATTGTGGCGCAGAAATATAAGGGATGTTATTATCTAAGACATATTCAACGCAAGGGTTACCTCTTGATAAGGCATTGCCGATGATGACTAAATCAGGTGTAGAGGTGAGTTGTGATGGATCATATCCTTCAATAATATCAATGTGCTCTTTTTGTAACAGTGTACTCATTGGTGGATAAACATTTTTATCTGAACCTGTTACTTTATGACCTAGCGAGCGAGCTATTAATGCAATCCCTGCCATAAATGTACCACAAATTCCAAGAATATGAATATGCATTTTGAATCCTTAACGTTGCGTAAATTTTATGTTGATGATGTTAGATAACCATCGTAATTAGATGTAACTTAAGCATAATTGTCAAATTATAATCCATTCTAATTGCTTAGGCGATAGGCCATAGATATTTTATCAGTAATTGTGGAGCTTGGTTACCCCGAAATTCATCTACATCCAGATGATAAACTAATTCTACTTTTTTTATCGACTGATCAGGCCATTGTTGTCGATTGACATTAAAACAGATGCCTTCAATAAATGGGCCACCATTTTGTGGCTCTAATACTAATTTAAGGTGTTTGTCTGCAATTAACCGTTGCTGATGAATAACAAATACACCATCAAAAATAGGCATATCAAACCCTTCGCCCCAAGGACCAGATTTTTTTAGCAATTTGGCGGTTGCGTAAGTAAAGTCTTGGCTATCTATTTCACCGTCTGTTTCAATAATATGTTCTAGTAAATCAGAATCGACTTGTGTATTTAAAAGTGCTTGAAAACAACTTGTAAAATGCGCTAAATCTTTTTCGTGAATAGTTAAACCAACCGCCATTGAGTGTCCACCAAAGCTAACGATTAAATCAGGATGTCGCTGATTTAATTCATCAAGTAGATCGCGTAAATGAACGCCTTTAATTGAGCGTCCAGAGCCTTTTAAAAAACCATCTTGGGTTGAAGCAAAAGATATAACTGGTCGATGATATTTATCTTTTAAACGAGAAGATAATATACCAATAATGCCTTGATGCCACTGTTGATGATAAAACACCAGTGCGTTAGGAATTGGTATATTTTGCTCTTCAATTTCTTGAATAAACAATAAAGCTTCTTTATGCATTGTTTGTTCAATCAATTTTCTATCACGATTGAGATTATCAAGATCTACTGCTTTATTGATGGCTAAATCATAATTATCACAAAGTAATAATTCAACGCCTAATGTCATATTATCCATTCTTCCCGCAGCATTTAATCGAGGTGCTATATAATAAGCTAAATCAGTTGATGTAATCGAAGCAGGATCTTTCTTAGCTATATGCAATAAGGCTTTAATACCTTCGCTACAATAGCCAGATCGAATTCTATTTATACCTTGGTGAACTAAAATACGATTGTTATGATCAAGTTTAACCACATCAGCAACCGTACCTAAAGCAACTAAATCCAATAAATTCGTCACATTATATTCGGTTAACTTATTGTCCATGAACCAATTTTCTTGCCGTAATTTGGCTCGTAAAGCAAGCATGAAATAAAAAGCCACACCCACTCCAGCTAAATGCTTAGAAGGAAACACGCAATTAGGTAAATTAGGATTGATTATAGCATCTGCATCAGGTAACCGTTCTGGACATAAATGGTGATCGGTAATAATCACTGACAAGTTTGACTGCTTGGCAAAATCGACAGCTTCAACAGCAGAAATACCGTTGTCAACAGTAATAATGAGTTGCGCATTTTTTAATAGCGCTTTTTTTACAATTGAAATACTTAGCCCATATCCATCATCAAAACGATCAGGAATGATATAATCAACAAATTGGCACCCCATATTTTTAAGGGCTTTAACGGTTAAAGCAGTACTAGTAGCACCATCAGTGTCAAAATCGCCAACAATCATGATCCGTTGATTATTCTTCATTGCTAAATAAAGAATTTCAACTGCTTTGTTAATGCCATCTAATGTGTCGTAATTGTGCAAATTGCGTGTGGTATAGTCGAGCTCTTGCATACTAGTCACCCCACGTAATGCATAAACTCGCTGTAATAATAATGGAATATCCTCGGAAAATTTTGGATATCCATCAGGTAATTTACGATGTCTTAATTTATTTTTTTTCATATTTTGTATGCTAGCGCATTAGCGCTAACATTGAGTTTAATATTATATTTCAACAGCGGTAATCAGTTATTTACTTGTTTTTATCTAAAATTTCAAGCAATTTATCTGCTGGTACATAACCAGAAACAAGCTCGCCATTAGGTAAAATAATTGCTGGTGTACCACTAATTCCAAGTCGCTTCCCAACATTAAATTGTTGTGTAATGTAAGGAATCATACTACTAGCTGGTGAAATTTTATTGCCTTTATAGGCGTTTTCAAACGCGGCTTTGCGATCCTTCATGCTCCAAATAGATTGCATATTTTTACCAACATCGCTTTTATCTCCTGCTCGAGGAAAGGCAAAATAGTGTACCGAAATACCTGCTTCTAAATATTTATCAATATTTTCGTGTAGCAATTTACAGTAATGGCAAGTGTAATCAGTAAAGACGGAAATAATGTATTTTTCATCTTTAGCTTTATAAACAATGGCATCTTTTGCAATTGTTTGCATTAGTTTAAGGTTATTACTGTTGGCAATATTTTCAGGATAGTTACCTTGAACATTATAAATAGGACCTTGAGTTAAATATTTGCCATCTTCTGTAACATAAAAAATACCATCAGGCGTAGAAACGCTTTTAAGCCCTTGTATTGGGCTATTAGTAATTTTTAACGCCTTACTGTCGTAACCTAATTTATTTAAAGCTTTTGTTATATCAGCATTACTCGCTAATACTGAGGTTGAAATTAAAGCTAAAGCTAAACCTAATTTTTTCATTCAATTACCCTTATTTTTTTGAGTATTATGCTCGAGGATGATGTTTACTATGTAACTGTTTTAATCTTTCAGTTGCCACATGCGTATAAATTTGCGTCGTTGATAAACTACTGTGCCCAAGCAACATTTGCACAACACGCAAATCTGCACCGTGATTAAGCAGATGCGTTGCAAAGGCATGACGAAGCACATGAGGTGAAAGTGCTTCAATATTGATACCTGTTAATACGGCATAATATTTAATTCTATGCCAAAAGGTCTGACGTGTCATTTTTTTTCCTAATCGACTAGGAAAAAGAACATCAACAGGCCCTGTTTTTAGAAGATCATTTCTGCCATATTTAAAATAATATTCAAGCCAATAAACCGCTTCTTCACCCAGCGGTACTAAACGTTCCTTATTGCCTTTACCTATCACTCTTACAACACCTTGCCGTAGGCTAACATCACTAATTTCTAAATTCACTAATTCAGATACACGTAAACCGGTTGCATAAAGTACTTCAAGCATTGCTTTATCTCGAAGTTCAATCGGATCGTCTATGCTTGGCGATTCAAGTAATGCATCAACTTGTGATTCGGTTAAATCTTTAGGTAATTTTTTGGGAAGCTTGGGGGATGATAATACCGCTGAAGGATCATCTGTACGATAGTTTTCTTGATATAAATATTGAAAAAAACGTTTAGTTGCACTAAGTAATCTTGCAGAACTACTTGCTTTATACCCATCTTGCACCCGTTGCATTAAAAATGCTTGTAGATTAACTGTTTGAGCAGACAAAAATGTGACATTTTGTTGTTGTAAAAACTGACTTAATGCCAGCAAATCTAACTTATAAGACGCAATGGTATTTTCAGCTAAGTTCCTTTCTAACCATAAAGAATCTAAAAATTGTTCTATTAATATTTTATTTTGGGGCGGGGTGTCGTGATTCGACATCAATATCATCTCTACATTACATTTATTCTGACATTATATACTAACTGTCAATAAGTTGTAGATTTTGTCTATTTGTTATCTTTTAAACAGAGGTAGTTTATGATTTTTTTATTAATTACTATATACTGCACTTTTAGTTGTTTTTTGTACTATTTATATTAAAAGGCATTATGTTAAAACGAACTATTAATATTTTTATTGCGCTATTTGCTATTTCGATTATTGCCATGGAAACTTACATTTATTGGCATACTAAATTTCGTCCTTGGCAACCCGAATCTTCAATAGGGCGATTAATTTATTATTATAGTTTCTTTACAGTTTTATCAAATTTAATGTTAGCATTGAGTTGTTTTTGGCTAGCTATCAATCCTAACTGTCATCGATACAGTTTTAAAGTTATTCGTTTGAATGGATTGGCGGGTGTGATGATAACGACTATTGTATATAACCTAGTGTTAAGAAGCATCCATACACCACCACCTAATGTATTATTGAAAATTGCGAATGAAAGTTTACATGTGATTATTCCTGTTTTGGGATTATTGAGCTGGTTTATTTTTGGACCATTTCGACGAATTAATTTAAAAGTCATTATGGGGGCGTCATTGTCAATGATTGGCTATGGTGTTTATATTTTTATTCGAGGTTACTATACCAATCTGTATCCATATCCTTTTATTAATGTTGTAAAGATTGGTTATTCCCAAGCACTATTTGCTGTAAGTAAGTTTTTTTTATTATTTTTGGGAATTGCCTTTTTATGTTGGTTGATTGATTACTTAAGGAGTAAAAATGAAACTGTATATTTATGAACATTGCCCTTTTTGTGTAAGAGCTAGAATGATTTTTGGTTTAAAAAACGTGCCAGTTGAATTGCAGGTATTGCTTAGTGATGATTTTCAATCGCCAGAGCGTATGATTGGTGAAAAGATGGCGCCGATTTTACAGAAAGAGGATGGTAGCTATATGCCTGAAAGTTTAGATATTGTTGATTATATTGATAATAATTATGGTGGTGAGCCAATTTTAATTGGATCTAAATCTCCAAATATTGCAGAGTTAATCAAACAGTTACAACAATATGATTATAAGTTAGAGTGTCCTCGTTATATAAAACTCGGCTTAGCTGAATTTGCAACACAAAGCGCGATTGATTATTTTGTCACCAGTAAAGTCGAAAAATTAGGGTCGTTTGATGAATGTTTAGCGCAAACTGATTCGTTAGTGTCTGCTGTATCTGCGGTATTAAATAAGCTTGAATTATTGATTGTTTCGCCAGATGCGTGTAATGAACAATTATCTTTAGATGATATCTGTTTGTTTCCCGTTTTACGGAATTTGACGTGTGTTAAAAGCTTAACGTTTCCGCCTAAAATTAAAGCTTATATACAATCCATGTCAAAACAGAGTAAAGTTAATTTGTTTTTTGATAAAGCCATTTGATGATCAGCAAGTGGATCTGGCGTTTTTATTTATCGTAAAACTCAGGTGTAACAAAACGCCAGATTGTTTACACTTCATGATTAAAATAATCCGCTAACAACGTAAAACGTGACACATAAAGCGATTTTACTTAAAATCGCTTTATGTGGCTTAACCGTATTATAAACGTGAATCAATCATTTTCTATTATTTGCATTGGTAACTATTTGTTGATTAAGCCATATTGCTATTAAAGTACGTCTTTCTTTCGGCTTTCCCATTCGTTTGTTAGCAGATAGGTTCGTAAGTTATTCGATTAATAAGATGGTGATCACATGTTTTAGCAATTAGATACTACAAATCCTCAATTAATCACCAAACGGTATAGAATCCTGAATATTTTTTACAAAAAATAATCTAAAAAGCGAACATTTGTATAAATATTCCATAGTGAGACACAACTGACGTAGAAAATTATGCTGTCTGTTTTCGTGTTTATATGCAATGAGGATTAGGTTATGTCATACCTGATGAGGCCTTTCGGCGTTATAAATGGAATGTTCAGGGTAGATGTTTGGTGTCAACATGAAGCATTTTGCCTAGATAGGTTTTGTTATTGCCTTTAGTTTGTAGTCTTAATTTACCTTGAATGGATTTTTAATTTTGACTAAACGTTTAATACCATAACGGAGGGGTATTTTTCTTTATGATATCAGCGCTATATGCTTTTCTGTAATAAGGCGTTACTTTTGTTTTTTTCATGTATAACTATTACAGTCGTTTCTCAAAATTATTGTAAATAACACAAGCAATTCCGATAACTAAGGTCATAAACAGGATATCATGGTAAGAGAGAACAGGAAAATAGGAACAAAACCTGTTCTCTGTTTGGTTTGCTAATTAATTACCTAATTTAACATCAATCACTTCAATATTATCTTTACCACCATAAATATCATACCAAGGAGTGGCATATTGTTTTAATATCTTATTAAGGTGCTCAACATTTTCACGGCCAGTTTGATCTAACCAACGTTTTAATCCCTCTTTTCCACCTTTTGCATAGGCGGCAACGCCTTCAAACCATGTAGCTCGTCCACCAAGGATGCCACTATATTTAGCCCCATTTTCACCAGCAAAAATGAGTTCTTGGTGGAAGGTTTTTGTTGGCACGCCCGCACTTAAATAAATGAAAGGACGCGTTGCGGCATCGCTGGCTTGTTTAAAGTAGTCAGCAGCTTGTTTTTGCGTGTAGACAACGACGTTGTTGTCGTTAAAGCCTTCGACATTTTTAAAAAGTACAGGAACTTCGACTTTTAAAATATCAATGTAATATTGCTCTTTAGTAAATTCTTTAATGGTATTAATGACTTTTTGTGGTTTGATTTTTGCAAATTCTGGGCTTTTATCGTCAGTTATCGCATTATCATATACTATAGGTTCAACAAAAACGGGAATATCGGCAGCTCTTGCCTCATTACCTAAACGTTCTAAAAAAGCGTGCTTTTTATCTAAAATATCTTGAGGATCATCAGGATTATAATAAACCAATACTTTTGCGGCATCCGCGCCTTTTTTTATTAAACGTTGTAATGAATCTTCTGGCAAAATATCGGGCAATCGTCCTGGCGTATTGGCGTCATAGCCCGTCTTTTCGTATGACATGATTAATCCAGCATTGCTATTTTTTGCCGCCATACCTTTAAAACCATATTCTTCATCTAACAAAATTGCGCTAACATATTTAGTTAATTCTTGAGAAACAAGCTCCTTAAATTCATACACCATATCAATATGATAACGATCTTTACCAACCGCAGATTCCATCATCTTAACCATTGAACCACGTTGATCAATCGCTAATGCAGCAATCACGCCATCTTGGTTTGATAGTTGTTGCATACGTGTGAATTTACCACGAGAAATACATTTTCTAGCCATTTTATAGCCTCCATTTAGTTAGTTTCTTTATTATATTGCTTTTTTTTGGTTGTTTATTAATCATTTGTGCTAGTTACAGCGATATCCTCAATTTAAGCCAATACCATTGTTATCTAATGGCATTATGATTGAACTTAAGTTACCACTTTAGTAATTATCGCCTTTAAAAAATAGTTGACTTATTTTCAGCCTATATCAGTATGCTGCATATGTTTATAACAACCCCTTTTTATAACAACACCACAAATTTATTTTTTTCAAATTTCAATGAAAGGCTATGTTCATAGTATAAATTATTAAACAATGAATATTATTTAATAGAATTGTGAAACCACTCATATTTTTCAAAAATAATTCGTTTAGAATAAAAAGCAATTATGTTTTAACTTTAAAATTTATTTAGGAGAAAAAAATGAAGGCAGCAGTGATTAAGCAAGAATGCGATGGTCAAGTTGAAATTAAAGATATTCCAGTTCGCCCATTAGAAGCGGGAGAAGCATTAGTTGACGTTGAATATTGTGGTCTTTGTCATACTGATATCCATGTAGCATCGGGTGATTTTGGCAAAAAGCCAGGCCGAGTTATTGGTCATGAAGGTGTGGGAATAGTGACTAAAATTGCTCCTGATGTAAAGAGCCTTAAAATTGGTGATAGAGTTAGTATTGCTTGGTTTCATGCTGGATGTGGTACTTGTGAATATTGTATTTCTGGTCATGAAACATTTTGTCGTAATGCGTTAAATTCTGGATACAGTGTTGATGGCGGTATGGCAGAGCAGTGTATTGTTAAAGCAGATTATGCGGTTAAAGTACCGGAAGGATTAGATCCCGCACAGGCAACAAGTATTACTTGCGCCGGCGTTACAACCTACAAAGGCATTAAAGTTGCCGATACCAAACCGGGGCAATGGCTTGCTGTATTTGGCATTGGAGGTTTAGGAACACTGGCTATTGAGTATGGTAAAAAAGTGTTTAACAATAAAGTGGTTGCAATTAGTAATAGCGATAGTCAATTAGAATTGTGTAAAAAGTTGGGGGCAGATTTAGTCGTTAATCCTAAAAAAGTGGATGATGTAGGTGCTTATATTAAAGCGCACACTGAAGGCGGTGTACATGGTGCTGTTGTGACCTCAGTGACGAAAACAGCTTTCAATCAGGCTATTCATTCAGTACGCCCTTTAGGACGTGTTGTTGCCTTAGGTTTGCCTTCGGAAACTATGGACTTGAGTATTCCAAAAACAGTGCTTGATGGTATTCAAGTTTTAGGTTCACTGGTTGGTACTCGTGAAGATTTAGCCGAGGCATTTCGTTTCAGTGCTGAGGGTAAAGTAATACCAATGGTTGAAAAAAGACCATTGGAAGATATCAATGACATGATCGACGAAATGAAAGCAGGTAAAATTCGTGGACGTATGGTTGTGGATATGAAAATGAAGAAATAGAAATCACTTTTCAGTAATCTAAAGAATAAGAAGCCAGCTTCTAGCTGGCTTCAGATTGATGACAAACCTCGATATAATTCGGGGTTTATTTTTTTATTTAAACCATAAATAGGCTTTTTAATTTGGATTTTATTAAATAAATTAAAAAATAGCTTAAAAAAACGTAACAAAAATAGCTTTATCGCTATTTTCTTGATATTTTGAGCCGTTGCGGCCAATAAACACTGCATTTGAACCTGCGCTCTTCCTCTAAATCGTGCATAGCGATGTCCGTGATGTTGTTTAGCATCAGCAAAGCTGCGCTCTATCGTTTCTTTTCGCCGAGCATAGACTTTTTTACCCCACTGACTTAAACGAATCTCGTTGGCTTTCTCTTTATCTGCTTCCCAGATATGCCGTGTGATGACTTTCTGTGTATTTTTACTCTATGTACACTGTGACAATAACGGACAGATTTTGCAGGTTGTTGCATCAGAATGATAATGACGATAACCTTCTCTGCTGGTAGTTTTATATATTAATGTTTGCCCGTTTGGGCAAGTATAAGTATCGTTTTGACTGTTATAGATAAACTGCTTTTTTCTGATGGGATTCGCACCATGGGTGGGACGACGATAACCCAACACCGGATATATCTGCTCTGCCAGCAGTAAATGGCAAATGGGAGCCGTAAAATAACCCGCATCAAGGCCGACACCAACCGGATTAAAGCCAAACCGCTCTAACTGGCGTTTTAATCGAGCCATGTAAGGCTGGGAATCATGGATATTTCCAGCTGTGACATAGGTATCGGTAATTAAATTATGTTTGCCATCAACCGTTCGGTGCTCTAAGTAGAAGAACCCTTTAGGCTTGCCTTCCCGATGCATAAAGCCACTGTCCGGAACTGTTGTACTGACTTTAACATCCTTGTATTTCTCTACCGTCGATGGCTTTAAGGCTTTTTTCCGTTTAATTCTCTTTCTGTGTTGATGGCTTGATTAAGGGCATCAATATATTGACTGGGCTCAACAATACGCTGCTCATTACGTGCTTTGCCTTTATTGGCATTTACTTTTAGGTGAGTACTGTCCGTATATAATACTCGACCACTTATCAACTCTTTGGCAATGGCCTGCTCAACAATATTATCAAAAATCTGTTGATAGATTTCACTGTCATTAAACCGACGGCGACGATTTTGGCTGAGTGTTGAGGCGTCAATCACTTTTTCGGTTAATCCCATTCCCAGAAACCAGCGGTAAGCTAAATTGACCTGAATTTCCTGAACCAGACGACGTTCACTGGGGATACCGAAAAGATACCCCAATAGC
>NZ_LZHO01000057.1:0-29542 GCF_001690895.1 Gilliamella sp. Nev5-1
TTATAATAAAAAATAATATTTTACTTTTAAATATTTCTATAAGAAATCAACCTTTACAAATTATATAATTATCCAGCCATTTTCCATCTTTAGTATTTGCTATTTCAATACAACCACTATCAGCATATACGGTAAATTGAGTAAATGAAGAGTGAATATCCTTTGTCCAATAAGGCTTTGTAAAAAACTCCGAATTCCAGTGAGATTTAGGATAAGCCGCTTTATTTATTGGTCCCCATTCACCTAGCAATGAATCACCTATCGCTCGCGTAAATAAATTAATAGCTGGCGGGGTTGGCGATAACTCAGGCGCATTTTTAACTGGTGAATTACTCAATTCCTTTCTAGTAAAAAGATTATTAATTCCTCCACATTGTTTTACGGCAGTATCAAATCCACCTTTCATATCACCTTGAGGAAGCGCCCAGATACTTGTTGGATTAAAGCTATAATCATGAATTATTGATGGTTTTCTTTTTAAAATAGCCCGAACTGTCACTGTACCTGCTGGTTTACTATTTATAACAATACTTCCCATAGTATCAACCGAAACACCATTTCCTGGATTATTGATTACATGATAATCATAATCACTCTGCGAACCTGTCATCACTAGTTGGAACTGAGCACCAGGAAATCCTGTTGTTGGGAAACGTCTATTTGAAACAGTTGGATTAGCTTTAAAACCAAAATCCAATACATAATCGCTAGTGCGACCACCACCACCGATAGGATCTGGTGTATTTAAATGAGGTTTATTCCACCCCACTCCATTACCAGTACCTTTACCATCAAAGCTAAACCATTGAAGTGTTGAGTGCACATTTATCGCATTCGGTTTGGCATAACATAGCTCTGATTTAGCTGCTATTTGGTAAGTTTTGGCTAAGGTTAATTGCTCACTTTCTTTTGGAATACCATACTGCGAATACGCTTTTACTTTTGTTTCAATTATCAATTTTAATGGCATTGAAAAACCACTGCCACAACCTATAATCTTTTTCTTATCATCACCAGTTATGCGTCTTCCGGTATTGTCATACCACCAATAGTAAGTCGATTCCACCTTAAACGGTTGGCTCGTATCAGCATTATCACCATCGATATCGCGATAATTCTTTACCCTATCTAAGTTGGTTGGCGTATAAGTTGCCACTTTAAAATCATTTAGCGTTAAATTACCATCAAATTCTTTCACTTCACCAGATTTTAGCGTGCCATTTTCCTCACTATAAAAAACACCGTTGACAGTAAAACCATGTTTATCTGCACTTGATAACGCCACCACTTGCGGTGCATTCCCAACAATAACCTGACTTGAAGTCGCTGTTAGTATTGCATTAGCTGAGCTAACGTGTATCCATTGTGATAATAAGATTAAACTCATGACTTGAGTAGGTTTTGGTTTTAAGTAAGCTGTCAGTGCCGTTATTTTGGTAGCAAAGTGAGATTTGCAATGGAAGTGTTTAAAACAAAAAGGTAACGCTAAAGATAAAACGTTTTGCTGTAATATTACGTTTGAAATAAAACAACTAACAAAATGCCCGATGCCCGATGCCCGATGCCCGATGCCCGATGCCCGATGCCCGATGCCCGATGCCCGATGCCCGATGCCCGATGCCCGATGCCCGATGCCCGATGCCCGATGCCCGATGCCCGATGCCCGATTTAGAGCCACATTGTATCATATCTTTACAACTCCTTATAGTTATTTTCTTATTTTTAATAATTATTCAATAGAATATCTTATACAATACGAATAGTTAAATTGAAACCTAGAAATAAAAAGATGCTATTGTATTCAAGACGATAACGCATAATAAAATAAATTAATTCTTTTGTAATGAGATTTTTTGTAAAGAATTGTAAACTTTCCAAAGCAGTTGCTTTTTATACTAAAATACGAAGCTTTCCTGAAACTTCTTTACAACAAAAAAGTCTTCCACTTCGTTCGCAAACTGGAATTAACTCATTTCCTAGCCCCCCAGATCTTTCTTAACTAAAAACTTTTTATAAAAATAAGAAATTAGCATACAGATAATCTTTTTTCAGCTAAAATCTATAGCTTATTTGCTCGTTATAGCCCGTTGGAGATAAAATGAAAATAGCAAAAAACACAATAGTAAGTATAGCATACCAAGTTAGAACGAAAGATGGCGTTCTTGTTGATGAAGCAACAGCAACTGCTCCGCTTGAGTATTTGCAAGGCGCAGGAAACTTATTACAAGATCTTGAAAAAGCCTTAGAAAGTCATCAAGTTGGTGATAAATTTGAAGTTGAAATAATTAATGCATATGGTGATTTTAATGATGCACTTGTGCAAAATGTTCCTCGTGATGTGTTTGTCGGTGTTGATGAATTAGAAGTTGGTATGCGCTTTTTTGCTGATACTGAGCATGGTTCTTTACCAGTTGAAATTACCGCTATCGATGGCGATAATATCACTATTGATGGTAATCATATGCTAGCGGGACAAGATCTAAAATTTAACGTTGAAGTATTAGCTATTCGTGAAGCCACAGAAGAAGAAATAGCCCACGGTCATATTCATGGTGAGCATGGACATGATCATGGTGGTTGCGGTTGTGGTGTCCATGATCATGAAGATGATGATAGTGGTTGTTGTGGCGGAGGCCATGGCGGTTGCGGTTGCCACTAAGTTGTCGTCGTTTAGGATGTAATGATAAAAGCGCTATATAGCGCTTTTTATTTGCCAGATATCCAAAATATTACTTAATAATTTGTGAAATAAATCCCAATATTTTACAACACTGTTTTGTACTGTTAATTTTTCCATTAATAATCTAGATTTTGCTATTATTGGAACTTAGCATTATGTCTTCACAACCAGCTTCGTTAATGCCACGGGAAAAGCTGTTAAAATTTGGCGTTGAAACTCTCAGTGATGCAGAATTACTGGCACTTTTTTTACGAACAGGCACCAAAGGCTTACCTGTTTTAGAGCTATCACAAAAATTGTTAAATGAGTTTGGCTCTTTTTATAACTTAATTAATGCAAGCCATAGTGATTTTTGCAAAAAGCATGGGTTAGGCACAGCGAAATACACCCAACTAAAAGCTGTTGTCGAGCTGTCACATCGTTATCTAAAAGTTAAAATATCCAATGAAAACTCACTAACTTCACCAGCACTAACCCACCATTATTTAGCTAGCCGTTTGGCAGATAAAGAACGTGAGGTTTTTATGGTGATTTTTCTAGATAACCAAAATCATGTTATTTCATCAGAAGAAATGTTTATCGGTACCTATAATTGTGTAGAAGTTCATCCGCGAGAAATCGCTAGACGAGCATTACAATATAATGCCGCTGCATTAATTTTGGCACACAACCATCCTTCAGGCATGGCTGAACCCAGTCAAGCTGACCGTGCGCTAACAGTAAAAATAGATGAAGTTTGTAACTTGATTGATATTCGTATTATTGATCACCTTGTAATTGGTAAAGGCGAATATGTCTCTTTTGCCGAACGGGGATGGATTTGATAGCCATTTTTACTTACAATGTGACATTATATATTAATGTATACATAAGCCTGTTTTTATGAATCAACAACTAGAATTACTTGAAACTAAAGTTGCTTTTCAAGAAATTACCATTGAGGAATTAAACCGTATGGTAGCAACCCTTCAAGCAGATATCAGCAAATTAAAAGAGCAATTGACTTTATTATCCCAAAAGCTACAAGCAACACAATCATCGAATATTGCCAACTTATCGGAAGAAACACCACCGCCTCATTATTAGCTAACTATACTTACATCGATAATTGTTATTCAACCTGTCTTAGTTAGTTGATAATGCTTTAGTATCATTTAACCAATAACTAACTTTAAATAAAGTTGGCAATTTATAATTTAAAATATAATTACAATAAATGTAAATGAGAAAATAAAAAACCGGCATATAGCCGGTTTTAATACGCAATGATTTAATAATTATTCAGCTGTTGCTTCTGCTTCTACTGCAGGGCGATCAACTAATTCGATATAAGCCATTGGAGCATTATCTCCATCACGGAAACCACATTTTAAAATACGTACATAACCACCAGGACGGGTGGCAAAACGTGGGCCTAAATCTGAAAATAATTTCTTCACTGTATCTTTATCACGGATACGAGCAAAAGCCAGACGGCGATTAGCTACGCTATCGCTTTTGGCTAGCGTAATTAACGGTTCAACAACACGACGCAACTCTTTTGCTTTAGGCAATGTAGTTTTGATGATTTCATGTTCAACAAGTGAACTTGTCATGTTACGAAACATTGCTTGACGATGGCTGCTATTTCGGTTCAGTTGACGACCACTTTTACGATGGCGCATAACTTTATCCTTCTTATATAAATTTTATCTTAGTCTTCAACAATACTTGCTGGTGGCCAATTCTCAAGACGCATGCCTAAAGATAAGCCACGAGAGGCGAGCACATCCTTAATTTCAGTAAGCGATTTCTTACCAAGATTAGGAGTTTTAAGTAACTCAACTTCAGTACGTTGCACTAAATCACCAATATAATGAACTGCTTCTGCTTTTAAGCAATTAGCAGACCGAACAGTTAATTCCAAATCATCTACTGGACGTAAGAGAACTGGATCAAATTCCGGTTTATCTTCTTTCACTTCTGGTTGACGCACATCACGTAAATCAACGAAAGCTTCAAGTTGTTCAGCCAAAATAGTTGATGCACGACGAATAGATTCCTCAGGATCGATAGTCCCATTTGTTTCCATATCGATAACAAGCTTATCTAAATCCGTACGTTGTTCCACACGAGCAGCATCAACAGAATATGCGATACGCTCTACAGGGCTATAACATGCATCAACTAACAAACGACCTATTGGTCGTTCTTCATCTTCTGACTTAACGCGAGCAGAAGCAGGGACATAACCACGTCCTCGTTGTACACGAATACGCATACTAATTGAAGCATTGGCATCAGTAAGATGACAAATTACTAAATCAGGATTAACAATTTCAACATCACCATCGTGAGTGATATCAGATGCGGTTACTGCACCAATACCTGATTTATTTAACGTCAGCATAACATCATCTTTAGTATGTACACGCACTGCTAATTTTTTTAAATTAAGCAAAATATCAAGTACATCTTCTTGAACGCCTTCTTTAGTACTGTACTCATGCAGAACACCGTCAATTTCAACTTCGGTTACTGCATATCCCGGCATAGATGATAATAAAATGCGGCGTAGTGCATTACCTAAAGTATGACCAAAACCACGTTCAAGTGGCTCTAAAGTCACTTTGGCGTGTGTTTGGCTGTATTGAACAACATCAACTAGGTGAGGTTTTAAAAACTCTGTTACAGAACCCTGCATTATGTCCTCTCTTAAGTGCTAAACTTTACTTAGAGTAAAGTTCGACGATCAAATGTTCGTTGATGTCAGCAGATAAATCTGAACGTTCTGGTAAGCGTTTAAATACGCCTTCCATTTTGCTAGCATCAACTTCTAACCATGTTGGTTTTTCACGTTGTTCAGCTAACTCTAAAGCGGCTTTAATACGTGCTTGTTTTTTTGACTTTTCGCGAACACTAATCACATCTTCAGGTGAAACTTGGTAAGATGCAATATTTACAACGCGACCATTAACAAGAACAGCTTTATGACTAACTAATTGACGAGCTTCAGCGCGAGTAGCACCAAATCCCATGCGATAAACAACGTTATCTAAGCGACGTTCTAAAAGGCCAAGTAGGTTTTCACCTGTATTGCCTTTAATACGCGCTGCGCTTTTGTAGTAATTACGGAATTGACGTTCTAAAATTCCATAAATACGTCTAACTTTTTGTTTTTCACGTAACTGAACACCATAATCTGATAAACGCGGTTTACGCGCACCATGTTGCCCAGGAGCTTGTTCTAATTTACATTTACTGTCAACCGCTCGGACACCAGATTTAAGGAATAAATCTGTACCTTCACGACGACTTAATTTGAGTTTTGGTCCCAAATATCTTGCCATTTTATTTCTCCAATAATCCTAAACATTCAATGTTTAATAAATTAAACACGACGTTTCTTTGGTGGACGACAACCGTTATGAGGAATCGGAGTAACATCAGTAATGTTAGTGATGCGATAGCCCGCAGCATTTAATGCACGAATTGTTGACTCACGACCAGGACCAGGTCCTTTTACCATAACTTCCAGATTCTTAATTCCGTAATCTTTGACAGCTTCAGCACAACGTTCCGCTGCTACTTGAGCTGCAAAAGGTGTTGACTTACGAGAGCCACGGAAACCAGAACCACCAGCGGTTGCCCAACCTAACGCATTACCTTGACGATCGGTAATAGTTACGATTGTATTGTTGAATGATGCATGAATATGAGCTATACCATCAGAAACTTGCTTTTTTACACGTTTACGTGTACGAACAGGTGTCTTTGCCATTTAATTATACCTCAATTATTTCTTGATTGGCTTACGCGGTCCCTTACGGGTACGAGCGTTAGTCTTTGTGCGTTGACCGCGAACAGGAAGTCCACGACGGTGACGCATGCCACGATAACAACCAAGGTCTAATAAACGCTTGATACTCATAGTTACTTCACGACGTAAATCACCTTCAACGGTAAATTTAGCGACTTGTTCACGTAACTTTTCAATCTGATCTTCAGATAGTTCTCTGATCTTAACATTTTCAGGAATACCGGCTTCAGAACAAATTGTCTTAGCACGGGTAGCTCCAATACCATAAATCGCTTGTAAAGCAATCACAGCATGTTGTTGATCAGGAATGTTAATGCCTGCTATACGGGCCACTATGCACTCCTTTATTGTTAATGTTTAGCAAATTCACCATACTGAAAAGCCCGTTTTCAGGATACTCAAACGGTGAATTCACAACTAAATCTAAGCTGGCTATTCTAGCCAGCTTTACTATACTTTGGCAAGTAAAATATGCAAATCAACTTCTAGTTAAATAAATTAACCTTGACGTTGTTTATGTTTACCTTCAACGCAAATGACACGAACAATGCCATTACGTTTAATGATTTTACAATTTCTGCATAATTTCTTGACTGAAGCACGAACTTTCATATTTTTCTCCGTAACTTCTGGCTAACTTATCGACCGTAGCCTTTAAGATTCGCTTTCTTTAACATTGACTCATAACGATTTGGCATCATTAAAGTCTGTACTTGTGCCATAAAATCCATGATTACAACAACAACAATTAATAACGATGTTCCACCAAATTGAACCGGAACTTTCATTGCACTTGTCATAAACATCGGAATCAAACAAACAACAGTAATATATATCGCACCAATTAGTGTTAAACGAGTCATCACTTTGTCAATATACTTAGATGTTTGTTCGCCTGGGCGGATACCTGGAATAAATGCACCAGATTTTTTAAGCTGATCTGCTGTTTCCCTCGGATTGAAAACCAATGCTGTATAAAAGAAACAAAAGAAGATAATTGCCGCCACAAAAAAGATTATATATAACGGTTCATCATGAGAGAAATATTGATAGATAAGTACCATAATATATCTCCAGCCTTCACCATCTCCTTGGAACCAAGAAGCCATCATAGATGGTAACATAACAATTGTTGAAGCAAATATTGCAGGAATGACACCTGCCATATTAATCTTTAATGGTAAATGCGTGCTTTGCGCCGCATAAATACGACGACCTTGTTGTCGCTGTGCATAGTTAACAACAATACGACGTTGACCACGCTCAACAAAAACAACAAAATAAGTCACACCAACCACTAAGGCAGCGACCACTAATAGTAAAATCGGATGCAGTGAACCAGAACGAGCTTGTTCAATAGTTTCATATATTGCATGAGGAAGACCAGCCACAATACCAGCAAAGATAATGATCGAAATACCATTGCCTACGCCTCGCTCTGTGATCTGCTCACCTAGCCACATAAGAAACATAGTGCCAGTAACTAAGCTAACCGATGCAATAAAATAGAAAGAAAATCCAGGATTAATCACTACATGACCGTAATCTGGATGATTAGGTAAACCAGTCGCAATACCAACAGCCTGCACTATCGCTAACCCTAATGTGCCATAACGCGTATACTGACTAATTTTCTTACGGCCTGATTCACCTTCTTTCTTCAATTCTGCCAATTTAGGACTAATTGTAGTTAATAGCTGCACTATAATCGATGCAGAAATATAAGGCATTATCCCTAAAGCAAAAATTGAAGCACGGCTTAAAGCACCACCAGAGAACATATTGAACATACCAACAATACCATTTGAAGATGCTTTTGCTAGTAAGTCCGATAACGCTTTAGTATCAATACCAGGAACTGGAACATAAGAACCTAGACGAAAAACAATAAGCGCTAAAAGCACAAACATTAAACGTCTTGTAAGCTCACCGCTACCACTTCGTGCTCTTTGAAAATCTAATCCTGGTTGCTTTGCCATCTTTCTAATTATTCCTCAATTTTTCCGCCAGCAGCTTCAATTGCAGCTTTAGCACCTTTAGTTACTCGAATACCACGAACAGTTACTGGTTTAGTTACTTCGCCAGATAACATGATTTTTGCATATTCGATATGTGAATTAATCACATTTGCAACTTTTAAGCTATTTAAGTCAACAATATCGCCTTCAACCTTCATCAAATCAGAAAGACGAACTTGAGCTGTAACTAAAGCTTTACGTGAGGTAAAACCAAATTTTGGTAAACGACGATATAAAGGCATTTGACCACCTTCAAAGCCACGGCGAACGCCACCACCTGAACGGGATTTTTGACCTTTAACACCACGAGTACCTGTTTTACCTAACCCAGAACCAATTCCTCGGCCTAGGCGTTTCGGTGCATGCTTTGAACCTTCAGCAGGAGATAAAGTATTTAAACGCATTACTATTACTCCTCAACTTTAACCATGTAATAAACTTGGTTTACCATACCGCGAATTGCAGGAGTATCCTCACGCTCAACAGTATGACCAATACGACGTAATCCTAATCCAACTAACGTTGCTTTATGCTTCGGTAGACGACCAATAGAACTACGGGTTTGTGTAATTTTAATTGTTTTTGCCATGGTTAATTACCCCAAAATTTCTTCGACGGTTTTACCACGCTTAGCAGCAACCATTTCTGGTGATTTCATATTTTCTAAGCCATCAATAGTTGCACGAACCACATTAATTGGGTTAGTAGAACCATATGCTTTAGCTAGAACGTTACGAACACCAGCAACTTCTAAAACGGCACGCATCGCACCACCAGCGATAATACCAGTACCTTCTGATGCTGGTTGCATATAAACACGAGAACCTGTGTGAGCACCTTTAACTGGATGCTGTAAAGTATCGTTGTTTAAAGCAACATTAATCATATTACGACGTGCTTTTTCCATTGCTTTTTGAATTGCTGCTGGCACTTCACGTGCTTTACCATATCCAAAACCTACGCGGCCATTACCGTCACCAACAACTGTTAGTGCAGAAAAACTAAAAATACGACCACCTTTTACGGTTTTAGAAACTCGGTTAACTGCGATTAGTTTTTCCTGCAGTTCACCAGCTTGTTTTTCGATGTTTGACATCTTTAACTCCTACCTTAGAACTGTAGGCCAGCTTCGCGAGCAGCATCTGCTAGCGCCTGAACTCGACCATGATATTGGAAACCTGAACGATCAAATGAAACTTCTTTGATATCTTTCGCTAATGCACGCTCTGCAATTGCTTTACCAACCGCCGCTGCTGCATCTTTGTTTCCGGTGTATTTTAAACTTTCACTGATAGCTTTTTCTAATGTAGAAGCGGCTGCCAGTACTTCTGATCCGTTTGGTGCGATAATTTGCGCATAAATATGACGCGGAGTGCGGTGAACTACCAAGCGAGTTGCAAGTAATTCATGCATCTTGCGACGCGCTTTAGTTGCACGACGGATACGAGCTGATTTCTTATCCATAGTGTTACCTTACTTTTTCTTAGCTTCTTTAGTACGCACAACTTCATCTGCGTAACGAACACCTTTACCTTTATAAGGTTCAGGACGACGATAAGCACGGATATCTGCAGCCACTTGTCCAATTAACTGTTTATCAGCACTTTTGAGTACAATTTCAGTTTGAGAAGGACATTCAGCTGACACACCTGCAGGTAATTGATGTTCAATTGGATGTGAATATCCAAGAGATAAACCAATTGCATTACCTTTAACTTGTGCACGATAACCAACACCAACTAGCTGAAGTTTTTTAGTAAAACCTTCAGTAACACCAATAACCATCGCATTAATCAATGCACGAGCCGTACCAGCTTGAGCCCAAGCATCAGCAAAGCCATCGCGAGGAGCAAATTTAATTTGGCCCTCTTCTTGATTAATCACAACAGCATTATTTATTGTGCGAGATAACTCGCCATTTTTACCTTTAATCGTAATTACCTGACCATCGAGTTTTACCTCTACGCCAGCAGGAACAACGACAGGTGCTTTTGCAACACGAGACATTCTTTTCTCCCTTACGCTACGTAGCAGATAATTTCACCACCAAGACCCGCTTGGCGTGCTGCACGATCAGTCATAACACCTTTAGAAGTAGAAACAACTGCGATACCTAATCCAGCCATAACTTTTGGCAATTCATCTTTACGCTTATAAATACGTAAACCTGGACGGCTAACACGTTTAATACTTTCTACAACAGCTTTGCCTTGGAAATATTTCAAAGTAATTTCCAATTCTGGCTTAGTGTCACCAACAACTTTATAGTCCCCGATATAACCTTCTTCTTTTAGCACATTGGCAATTGCCACTTTTAGCTTAGAGGAAGGCATGGTGACTGCAACTTTATTCGCAGATTGACCATTACGAATACGGGTCAACATATCTGCTATAGGATCTTGCATGCTCATCTATAACACTCCCCTGATTACCAACTTGCCTTTTTAAGACCAGGAATCTCACCACGCATGGCTGACTCACGAACCTTAATACGGCTTAAACCAAACTTACGAAGGACGCCATGAGGACGACCAGTTTGACGACAACGACGACGTTGACGTGATGGACTAGAATCACGAGGAAGCGTTTGCAATTTAAGCACTGCATTCCAACGATCTTCATCTGATGCATTAAGATCAGAGATAATCGCTTTTAATTCTTGACGCTTTGCAAAATATTTTTCTGCTAGCTTTACGCGTTTCTTATCGCGTTCAATCATTGATTGTTTAGCCATTATGCCCTACCTTACTTACGAAATGGGAAGTTAAAGGCAGATAATAAAGCTCGGCCTTCTTCATCTGATTGTGCACTGGTTGTGATAGTAATATCTAAACCACGAACACGATCAACTTTATCATAATCGATTTCAGGGAAAACGATTTGTTCACGAACACCCATGCTATAGTTACCACGACCATCAAAAGATTTTGCGCTTAAACCGCGGAAATCTCGAGTACGAGGAAGAGCAATATAAACTAGACGTTCAAAAAATTCCCACATACGTTCGCCACGTAAAGTGACTTTACAACCAATAGGATACCCTTGACGGATTTTAAAACCAGCAACTGATTTGCGTGCTTTAGTGACAAGTGGTTTTTGACCACTGATTGCTGCTAAATCTGCAACAGCATTATCTAATAATTTCTTATCAGTAATTGCTTCACCCACACCCATATTCAAGGTGATCTTTTCGATCCGAGGGACTTGCATGACAGATTTGTAGCCAAACTGTTCTTGCAGTTTATTTACTACCTGTGCTTTGTAGTAATCATGCAGTTTCGCCATCGTACACTCCAAATTACTTAATTGATTAATTCATTAGTAGACTTATAAAAACGGACTTTTTTACCGTCTTCAAAACGAAAGCCTACGCGATCTGCTTTGCCTGTAGCTGGGTTAAAAATTGCCACGTTAGAAACATTAATTGCTGCTTCTTTTTCAACAATTCCACCTTCTTGATTTAATGCAGGTACTGGTTTTTGGTGTTTTTTCACCAAATTAATACCTTCAACAATCACTTTACCTGTAGACAAAACGCTTTTTACTTTACCGCGCTTACCTTTATCTTTTCCGGTTAACACGATAACTTCATCTTCTCGACGGATTTTCGCTGCCATTACCCGCTCCTTACAGTACTTCTGGTGCTAATGAAATGATCTTCATAAACTTCTCAGAGCGAAGTTCACGAGTGACCGGTCCAAAAATACGCGTACCAATCGGTTGCTCACTGTTATTGTTTAAAATAACACAAGCATTACGATCGAAACGAATGACAGATCCATCAGGACGACGAACACCTTTTCTAGTGCGCACGACTACAGCTTTAAGCACATCACCTTTTTTAACTTTACCACGAGGAATTGCTTCTTTAATGGTAACTTTGATGATATCACCTACCGCTGCATAACGACGGTGCGATCCACCGAGAACCTTGATACACATTACGCTACGTGCGCCAGAGTTATCGGCAACATCTAGCCTAGTCTGTTCTTGGATCATTTTAATGCTCCGTATAAATAAATTATTGTCTAATCTACCTTCATCCACCTCAACTACCATGGATAAGAATAGACAACCAAAAACCCACTTATGTGAGGGCGCATAGTATAACACCACTCAAATAAAATGGATAGCATAAAATAAACGGCTACTAAGCCGTTTATTATATTATGTACAGTTTTTAACCAAAAAGATTAAATAACTGCTTTTTCAACGATTCGAACAAGAGTCCAAGATTTGGTTTTTGATAATGGACGACACTCTTTAATTTCTACAGTATCACCAATACCACACTCGTTGTTTTCATCATGTACATGCAATTTAGTCGTACGTTTAATGAACTTACCATATAACGGATGCTTCACTTTACGTTCAATAGCTACAGTTGATTTATCCATTTTGTCGCTAATAACACGACCTTGCTGAGTACGAATTTTTACTTCAGTAGTCATATTACGCACCCGCCTTCTCAGTTAATAATGTTTTAACACGTGCAATATTACGACGCACTTGTTTTAACATATGAGTCTGTGTTAACTGACCTCCAGTTAATTGCATACGTAAGTTAAATTGCTCACGTAATAAATTAAGAAGTTCAGTATTTAACTCTTCAACGCTTTTTTCGCGTAGCTCTTTTGCTTTCATTTACATCACCGTCTTAATCACAAAGGTGGTTTTAATTGGCAGTTTTGCAGCTGCCAACGCAAATGCTTCACGAGCAACTTCTTCCGGTACACCGTCCATTTCATAAAGGACTTTACCTGGTTGAATCTGAGCAACCCAGTATTCAACGTTACCCTTACCTTTACCCATACGCACTGCAAGTGGTTTTTCAGTAATTGGTTTATCAGGGAAAACTCGAATCCAGATTTTACCTTGACGCTTAACTGCACGAGTCATTGCACGACGTGCCGCTTCGATCTGGCGCGCAGTCAAACGACCACGACCTACAGCCTTAAGACCGAATGTACCGAAACTAACATCAGTACTTACAGCAAGACCACGATTGCGGCCCTTGTGCACTTTACGGAATTTTGTACGCTTTGGTTGTAACATCAGCGACGCTCCTTATTGTTTTCGGCCTTTGCGCTGCTTTTTCGGTTGAGCAGCAGGTTGTTTTTCTGCTTGTTCAACGGCAGCCATACCACCAAGGATCTCACCTTTGAAGATCCACACTTTAACACCAATAATACCATAGGTAGTTAATGCTTCAGACAATCCATAGTCGATATCAGCTCGTAAGGTATGTAAAGGCACACGACCTTCACGGTACCACTCACTGCGAGCAATTTCAGCGCCGCCTAAACGACCACTTACTTCAACTTTGATACCTTTAGCACCCGCTTTCATTGCGTTTTGTACCGCACGTTTCATAGCACGACGGAACATAACACGGCGTTCTAACTGAGAAGTAATGCTGTCAGCAACTAATTTTGCATCAAGTTCTGGTTTGCGAACTTCTGCAATATTAATTTGTACCGCAACATCACGCTTCTCTTTTTTGTCTTTATATTTATTGACAATAGAAGCTACGGCATTACGTAATTTTTCAACGTCCTCACCTTTTTTACCAATCACAATCCCTGGACGAGCGGTGTGAATAGTAATTCGAACGTTAGTTTCTGCTGAACGGTCGATCACAATTTTAGAGATTGACGCTTGAGCTAATTCTTTATTTAAGAATTCACGCACTCTAAAATCACTTTCTAAATTATCAGCGAATGTCTTTGTACCCGAATACCATGTAGATGTCCAAGGCTTAACAATGCCTAATCGGATACCATTTGGATTTACTTTTTGACCCATTGCTATTCTCCAGCCTAGCGATCTGAGACGATCACGGTGATGTGACTCGTACGCTTCAAAATTCGATCTGCACGACCTTTCGCACGAGGCATAATGCGCTTCATGGTTGGACCTTCGTCTACGAAAATTTTCGCAACTTTTAGATCATCAATATCAGCACCATCGTTATGCTCTGCATTAGCAATAGCAGACTCTAATACTTTTTTAACAAGTACAGCCGCTTTTTTATTGGTGTACGTTAAAATATCTAGTGCCTGAGACACTTTCTTACCGCGAACAAGATCTGCAACTAAGCGAACTTTTTGTGCAGAAGAACGAGCGTGGCGGTACTTTGCAATTGTTTCCATCTCTTTCTCCTACTTATTTCTTCTTAGCTTTCTTATCAGCTGCGTGACCGCGATAAGTACGAGTCGGCGCGAATTCACCCAATTTATGACCAACCATTTCATCGGAAACATAAACTGGAACGTGCTGACGACCATTATGGACAGCGATGGTCAAACCGATCATGTTAGGAAAGATCGTTGAACGACGGGACCAAGTACGAATTGGTTTCTTGTCCCCGCTTTCCACCGCTTTCTCTACCTTCTTCAGCAAGTGTAGGTCAATAAAAGGACCCTTCTTGAGAGAACGTGGCATAGCTAATCCTCTATATTAATTATTTCTTATTGCGACGGCGAACAATATACTTATCAGTACGTTTGTTGCTACGCGTTTTCAATCCTTTGGCTTTTTGACCCCATGGAGACACAGGATGTTTACCAAAGTTACGACCTTCACCACCACCATGTGGATGGTCTACCGGGTTCATTGCTGTACCACGAACAGTAGGACGAACACCACGCCAACGCGTTGCACCCGCTTTACCTAGTACGCGAAGCATATGTTCTGAGTTACCCACTTCACCAATAGTGGCGCGGCAATCAGATAATACTTTACGCATTTCACCTGAACGTAGACGTAATGTTACATAAGCACCATCACGTGCAACGATTTGCACATAGCTACCAGCCGAGCGAGCGAGTTGTCCGCCTTTACCTGGTTTCATTTCAATGTTATGCACGGTAGAACCGACTGGAATATTGCGCATTGGTAAACAGTTACCTGTTTTAATTGATGCATCAACACCAGATTGGATCTGATCACCTGCTTTTAAGCCTTTAGGCGCTAAAATATAACGACGTTCACCGTCTTTATATAAAACCAATGCAATATTTGCACTACGGTTTGGATCATATTCCAAACGTTCAACAACTGCTGGAATACCATCTTTATTACGCTTAAAGTCGACAATACGATAATGTTGCTTATGACCACCACCGATATGACGGGTAGTGATTCGACCATTATTATTGCGACCACCAGTTTTGCTTTTTGAATCAAGCAACGGTGCATAAGGCTTACCTTTATGCAACTCTGGGTTAACCACTTTAACAACGTGGCGACGACCCGGAGATGTAGGTTTACACTTAACAACTGCCATTGTTCTTACTCCTCCGAATTACTCAGCGACGCCAGCAAGGTCTAAATTTTGACCTTCTGCTAAAGTAACGTAAGCTTTTTTCCAGTCGCTACGGCGACCGATTTGTTGACCACGACGTTTAACTTTGCCTTTAACAACAAGTGTATTAACGTCATCTACTTTAACTTCAAATAGTTGTTCAACTGCGGCTTTAATCTCTCTCTTAGTAGCATCTTTAGCAACTTTCAATACTAATGTATTTGTTTTTTCCATTGAAATAGATGCTTTTTCAGAAACATGTGGTGCTCGCAGGACTTTAAGCAGACGCTCTTCACGAATCATGCTAACATCTCCTCTACTTGTTTAACGGCATCAACAGTGATAACCACTTTGTCAAATGCAATCAAACTAACTGGATCAATACCTGCTACATCACGCACATCAACTTTATGCAAGTTACGTGCTGCTAAGAAAAGATTTTCATCAACTTCAGAAGCGATAATAAGAACATCATTAAGATTCATATCATTTAATTTCTGAGTTAATAATTTAGTCTTAGGTGCTTCAACAGTAAATGTTTCAACCACAACTAAACGTTCTTGACGCACTAATTCAGAGAAAATACTCTTTAATGCACCACGATACATTTTACGGTTAACTTTTTGGCTATGATCTTGTGGTTTTGCTGCAAATGTTACACCACCACTACGCCAAATTGGGCTCTTAATAGAACCTGAACGAGCACGACCAGTGCCTTTTTGACGCCATGGTTTTTTACCTGAACCAGCGATTTCTGCACGAGTTTTTTGTGCGCGTGAGCCTTGACGAGCAGCAGATGCATAAGCAACAACTACTTGGTGAACTAACGCTTCATTAAACTCACGTCCGAAGGTAGTTTCGGAAACAGAAAGCGCTTGCGCGTCTCTTACTACTAATTCCATCTCTATCTCCTCGACGTTAAGCCTTGATTGCTGGTTTAACAATTACGTCACTATTGATTGCACCAGGAACTGCACCTTTAATTAATAAAAGGTTACGTTCTGCATCAACACGCACAATATCTAAGTTTTGAACTGTTACACGTTCATTACCTAAGTGACCTGCCATTTTACGACCTTTAAACACTTTACCCGGAGTTTGGTTTTGACCGATAGAGCCATGACCACGGTGTGCCAAAGAGTTACCATGAGTCGCATCTTGAGTACGGAAATTCCAACGTTTAGTAACGCCAGCAAAACCTTTACCTTTAGATGTTCCAGTAACATCAACTTTTTTAACGTCAGTAAAAATATCAACGTTAATACTTTGACCTACAGTAAATTCACCTTCTTCAAAACGGAATTCCCATAGACCACGACCAGCTTCAACGCCAGCCTTAGCGAAATGACCTGCTTCAGGTTTATTTACGCGGCTTGCTTTTTTACTGCCAGTAGTAACCTGAATAGCTTGATAACCATCATTCTCAAGGGTTTTAACTTGAGTAATACGATTACTTTGAACTTCTACTACGGTGACAGGAATAGAAACACCCTCTTCAGTGAAGATTCGTGTCATTCCTACTTTACGACCGATTAAACCAATCATTGTTTCGACCTCTCAATCATTCAGCCTAGGATTAACCTAAACTGATCTGCACATCAACACCGGCAGCAAGATCTAGACGCATTAAAGCATCAACTGTTTTTTCAGTTGGCTCAACAATATCAACTAGACGCTTATGAGTGCGAATCTCATACTGATCACGCGCATCTTTGTTAACGTGCGGAGAGATCAATACAGTAAAACGCTCTTTGCGTGTCGGTAATGGAATAGGACCACGAACCTGCGCACCTGTGCGCTTCGCAGTTTCTACAATTTCAGCAGTTGATTGATCAATCAAACGATGATCAAACGCTTTTAACCGGATACGGATTCTTTGGTTCGACATGAGACCAGAGCTCCATTATTTAAAAGTTATAACAAAAGACTACTCCTCTTGCCCTGTTTCGATTGACAGGAGAGTGTAATCCGTTCTTTTTCGTAACCCCCAAATCGGGAGTATTGTCGATATAATTAGCTATTTTCTGTTGTAGAAATTATATCTTTTCATCATTTGTTTATATAAAGGCAATAAACAAAGTGGGCTGATTATACCCTGTTAATTAACTAACGGCAAGAAATAAATACAGATATTTAGAATCGAAAGATATGGCTGTTCGCTTGATTATCGGTTCAAAATTATGAAATTTAAAACGAATCACCAAGCTTAATATTATTCTTTACATCAAATTATAGATAGGTAATCATTCTGACTATTAATTAATGATCTTCTTTGGCGTGATTAAGGCTATATCTTGGAATTTCGACTTCTAGATCTTCATTCGCTACACGAGCTTGACAACTTAAACGGCTATAAGGCTCGACTCCCCAGGCTTTATCTAACATATCATCTTCTTGCTCATCACTTTCCTCAAGTGACTCGAACCCTTTACGAACAATACAGTGACATGTAGAACAAGCACAAGACATCTCACAAGCATGCTCTATTTCAATATCATTGCGCAATGCCACGTCTAAAATAGATTCACCTTCCTGCGCTTCAACAGTTTTTCCTTCAGGGCAAAGATCGGCATTGGGTAAAAAAGTAATTTTTGGCATAATAATCCCGTTAGTTAAATATCATCAACTTTATGGCCAGCTAAGGCACGATGGATTGACCTATCCATTCGCCTAGCGGCAAAATCTTGTGTCACACTATCAACAATTTTAATGTGCTTTTCAATTGTATAACTATCATCTGACTCACGTGCTACTTGCAATTGGCGCTGAGCGGCTAAAATTTGGCTAAGCTCGCTATCGTTTAATAAATCAGCATCTTTGTCTAAAGCGCCTTGTAAACTCTCTAGCACACGTGCCGCCTCAACTTTTTTTTCAGCAAGCATTCTGGCTTGTTTATCTTGCTGTGCATGACTAATTGAATCTTGAATCATGGTCGCAATCTCTTTATCGGTCAGACCGTAAGAGGGCTTAACTTGAATTGTAGCTTCTACACCAGTTGATTTTTCCATCGCCGTAACACTTAATAAACCATCGGCATCAACTTGAAAAGTCACCCGTATATGTGCACCGCCAGCGGGCATAGCAGGAATTCCCCTCAATGTAAACCGAGCTAAGGAGCGACAGTCGGCAACACTTTCACGCTCACCTTGCAAGACATGAATCATCATGGCTGTTTGACCATCTTTAAAAGTGGTAAATTCTTGCGCTCTTGCACATGGAATAGTGCTATTACGAGGAATAATCTTTTCGACTAGTTCCCCCATAGTTTCAATCCCTAAAGACAATGGAATGACATCAAGTAGCAGCATATCAGAATCAGATTTATTCCCTACTAATATATCCGCTTGAATGGCAGCTCCAATAGCAACAACTTTATCTGGATCAATAGACGTTAACGGCTGGGTTTTAAAATAATTACCAACTAATTCTCTTACTAACGGTACTCGAGTAGAACCACCAACCATAACGACTTCAAGCACTTCATCCACGCCTATTTGCGCATCTTTTAACGCCCGACGGCAAACAGCCAAAGTGCGTTTAACTAATGGCTCTATTAATTGTTGAAAATGCTGACGAGTAATAGTTAATGATTGATTATTAAGTGTAAATATAGCAACATCTTCATTACTCAGTAATATTTTTATATCCGTCGTTTGATCACTAATATTTTGATTAATAATAGTATCTATATTATCAGTTAAGCCAAATTCCTTTTTTATATAGTCAGCAAGCAACCTATCAAAATCATCACCACCAAGAGCAGAATCACCACTGGTTGCTAGCACTTCAAAAACGCCTTTATTTAGGCGAAGAATCGAAATATCAAAAGTTCCGCCACCTAAATCATAAACGGCAATGACCCCTTCTTTTTTAGAATCTAAGCCATAAGCAATGGCGGCGGCAGTTGGTTCATTTAATAAGCGAAGCACATGTAAACCAGCTAATTTTGCTGCATCTTTAGTTGCTTGCCTCTGGGCATCATCAAAGTAAGCTGGCACAGTTATCACAGCACCGTCAATTTCACCGTTTAAACTTTCTCTTGCTCGTTCGGCGAGTGCAACCAAGATATCAGCAGAGACTTGTACTGGATTGACCTGACCATTAGGCAGATTTAATAACGGGACACCACTTTCTGTTTGCGAAAAGGTATAAGGAAAATGGGATTGTTCTATATCTGCTAAACTTCTACCCATTAATCGTTTAACAGAACTAACCGTATTTTGGGGATCATTTATAGCATTGGATTTGGCATATTTACCAATAGTAATAACAGGGTTATCATCATGATCAACACCGTAATGTACAACCGATGGCAACAATGAATCGCCTTGCAAATCGGGTAAAACCTCGGCTTGCCCACTACGAACCGTTGCTACGAGTGAATTAGTTGTACCAAGATCGATACCCACTGCAATGCGACGCTGATGTGGCATTGGTGTTTGTCCTGGTTCACTAATTTGTAATAATACCATTTAATCTATCTCTATTGATTCATCACTTATCGTAAATTATAAATCAAATTGTTTGTCTTGTAACTTTTCGATTTGTTCAATCAATCGAGCTAGATAACGAAGCTTATAGATTTGATTAAGCGCACTTTGCCAATCTTGTTTTACTATGTCTTGTTTTACTATGAGTTGTAATAGTTGGTTATATACCATTTTTTCACGTTCGATAATTTCTTTATGAAAGTCATCTAATGCTTGAAAATTAGCTTGGTTTTCAATACTATCAAGCTTCTCACGTAAAGCAAATTGCTCCATTAAAAAATCGGCATCATGAATGATATTTTTTTCTGTGGCAACACCAAAACCTTGCAAAGATAGATAATATTCCGCAGCTTTAATTGGATTTTTTAGGATTTGATAACCATCATTAATGGTGGCTGATTTTTGCACAGCGGCCATTTTTTCACTATCAGTTGCTACAGCAAAATTATCTGGATGATATTGCCGTTGCAATTGCTGATAATGGGTTGTTAACGAAATCACATCCACCGGCAACTGAACAGGTAAATTGAATAACTCGAAATAATTAACCATAATTATTGCGCCCAATTACACGTTAAAACTTTCACCACAACCGCATTCATTATGAGCATTAGGGTTATTGAATTTAAAGCCTTCATTTAGCCCTTCTTTGACAAAATCAAGCTCTGTTCCATCAATATAAACTAAGCTCTTCTTATCAACGATAACTTTGACATGTTTATCTTCAAAGACACTATCATCGTCATTAATCACATCGGCAAACTCTAAAACATAGGCCATACCTGAGCAACCGGATGTTTTAACACCTAATCGTAATCCAATACCTTTTCCACGATTAGCCAAAAAAGCTTGAACACGATCAGCAGCGCTATTAGTCAATGTGATTGCCATTAACGTTGTCCTTTTTTCGTTTTATAGTCATCGATTGCTGCTTTAATCGCATCTTCGGCTAAGATCGAGCAGTGAATTTTAACAGGCGGTAAAGCCAACTCTTCAGCAATATCCGTATTTTTAATCGCTTCGGCCTCATCTAATGATTTACCTTTAATCCATTCGGTTACTAAAGAGCTTGATGCAATTGCGCTACCACAACCATAGGTTTTAAACTTAGCGTCCTCAATAATGCCATTATCATTCACTTTGATTTGTAAACGCATTACATCGCCACACGCAGGCGCCCCAACCATGCCACTACCGACATTAGGATCATTTTGATCAAAAGAACCTACATTACGAGGGTTTTCATAATGATCAACAACTTTTTCACTGTATGCCATAATTTGCTCCTAATATTAATGGGCTGACCATTTAATTTTTGTTAAATCAACACCATCTTTAAACATTTCCCAAAGTGGCGATAAATCTCTTAATTTATCAATAGAGTTTTTAATTAATTTAATCACATAGTCCACTTCTTCTTCAGTACTAAATCGACCCAATGAAAAACGAATTGAGCTATGCGCAAGCTCATCATTGAGCCCTAATGCACGTAGCACATAAGAAGGCTCTAAGCTCGCTGATGTGCACGCCGAACCAGATGAAACCGCTAAATCCTTTAAAGCCATCATAAGCGATTCACCTTCAATATATGCAAAACTCACATTTAAAATATTTGGTACACTGTGTTCTAAAGAACCATTGAGGTAAACTTCTTCGATATCTTTTAACCCATTCCATAAACGATTTTTTAGCGCTAAAAGGCGAGGCATTTCAGCTGCCATTTCTTCTTTGGCTATATGGTACGCTTCACCCATACCGACAATTTGGTGCACAGGTAACGTGCCTGAGCGCATACCGCGCTCATGACCACCTCCATGCATTTGCGCTTCAATTCGCACACGAGGCTTACGTCTTACATAAAGTCCACCAATTCCTTTTGGACCATAAATCTTATGACCAGAAAATGACATTAAATCAACTTTTAACTTGGCCACATCAATGGGTAATTTACCTACAGATTGTGTTGCATCAACATGAAAGACAATGCACCGTTCACGGCACATTTCACCAATTTTCTCGATGTCTTGAATAACACCTGTTTCATTATTAACATGCATAATAGATACAACAGTTGTATCACTACGCATTGCCTCTGCAAGTTTATCTAAATCAAGAATACCATCTGATTCAGGAGCTAAATAAGTTACTTCATAACCTTCTCGCTCAAGCTGGCGACAAGTATCAAGCACGGCTTTGTGCTCAGTTTTACAAGTAATAATGTGCTTACCTTTCGCTTGATTAAAATGAGCAGCGCCTTTGATCGCTAAATTATCGGCTTCAGTTGCACCAGATGTAAAAACAATTTCTCGTGAATCAGCACCAATAAGATCAGCAATTTGATTGCGAGCAATATCAACTGCTTCTTCTGCTTGCCAACCAAATTTATGAGAACGAGATGCCGGGTTACCAAAAATCCCATTTGGGGTTAAATACTGCATCATTTTTTCAGCAACTCTAGGATCAACAGGGGTTGTCGCTGCATAATCCATATAAATAGGTAGTTTCATTAATCACTCCCAATGACAAATTCTATATTCTATTTTTATTAATTGATCTGAACGTGTTGTATATTACTTTGTCGGCTAGCAACGGCTTTAACTTCTTTATCATTAACCAATTCACTTAACGTAATGCTAGTTAAAAAGTCCTCAATTCGCTCACTTAGTTCATTCCACAATGTGTGAGTTAAACATCTCACACCACCTTGGCATCCATCTTGCCCATGACATTTTGTTGCATGCACTGTCTCATCAACAGCTTTAACAATTGAGCTAATCGCAATTTGATCCATAGAGCGACTCAATATATAACCGCCACCAGGACCTCTAACACTCTGTACTAAGCCATTTTTACGTAAACGAGCAAACAATTGTTCAAGATAAGAAAGTGAAATTTCTTGACGTTCTGAAATCTCTGCAAGTGATACAGGCCCTGAATCAGCATGTAATGCAACATCAAGCATTGCTGTCACCGCATATCGTCCTTTTGATGTCAATTTCATTAATCATTCCCCTATGCGTTATCGCTTTATTGTATATATCCATTTAATTTAGTCAAGTATTTAGTTGAGTATTTTAGTAGGAATTAAGCCGTTAGTTGATTATCGACGAATCGTAACAGAATATGCTAATCTAACGAACTAAATTAATATAGGAGTTAAGGGATGAAATTAGTATTACGTTATTTTTTGATAATATGTCTACTTTGTACATGTAGTATTTACACAGGTAGTGTTTACGCAGACAGGTCGCAAAAGGAGCAACGAGAACATTATCAAAAATGGCTTAATTCCTATCAATCGCTTAATTTTGAAGACCAACAAATATTGCTTTCTAGCATAAAAAATTATCCATTATATCCTTATGCTGCTGTACAGTTTTTTCAAAAAAATATCAAATTGGTTTCACCTGAAATGGTAAGTGACTTTGTTAACCAATATAAGGACTTTCCATTAACAGACTCACTAATACAATCTTATCTAACAGAACTAAGTTCTCGTCAAGACTGGAATTCAATCATTTCTTTTCCAAAAGATAATTCTATTCTCTCTAATTGCCGCTATCAGTATGCATTACTACAACAAGGAAATAACCAAGCTACCTTCAGTACTATCGAATCACTTTGGAAGACTAGCAAAGAGCTTCCTTCTGCATGTGATCCATTAATCAACGCTTGGACTCAAGCAGGTAAACGAACAGCTAATTTAATACTATTACGCATTGAACTTGCTATTGAAGCAAATAATTTAAAATTGGCCAAACATTTAACTAACCTACTTGATGACAACAACAAAACAACTAAAATCAATTTGCTCGCTGTACTTGATAATCCAAAAAAGTTAGAGGATTTTTCAAAAAATATTAAAGCTAGCACCTTCACTAAAAAAGTAGTCTTAGCATCATTCCCTCGCTTAGTAAAAACTGATATGAATTTAGCTGCATTGTTATTGCCAAAATTAGTTAAACAGCAGGCATTAACTGAAGTAGAGCAAGCTGAATTACAAAAGAGTTTAGCCAACAGCTACTTTAAAGATTCCGCTACTAGTGAACAAATAAAATGGCGTGATAACTATATTACAAAATACCATGATACGGCATTGGTCGAAAAACGTATCCGCCTTGCCATAGATGCCTATAACTTTTCTGATATTGCCTATTGGCTAGCGCAATTATCACCAGAAGATCAATTAAAAGAAGAATGGCAATACTGGCAAGCTCGAGTATTACTCAATAATAAACAAACAAATGAAGCTAATAAAATTTTACAAGCGCTCACAAACAAACGTGGGTTTTATGGCATGATAAGTGCACAAACACTTAACCAACCTTATTTACTTAAAAACCAATCGCCAAAGATTACACAAGCAGAAATATCAACATTAAAAGCCAAATATGACAATCAACCTTATGTAAAAAGAATTAACGAATTACGTTATTTTGGTATGGTATCAGAATTAAGTAACGAATGGCGTTATATGTTGAATCACCAAACAAATAAAAGTGAATACTTAACATTATCTCAATATGCCTTACAAAAAGGATGGGGGGATCTTAGCATTCAAGCAACCATTGTTGGCAAGCTTTGGAATAACTGGACTGAACGTTTACCGATTATGTACAAGGACTTATATAACAATGCATTAAAAGATAAAGCGATTGCGTTATCTTATGCTTTAGCTATTTCTCGTCAAGAAAGTGCGCTGGATACCACTGCCAAATCCCCTGCCGGCGCCCGCGGACTTATGCAATTAATGCCTGCGACAGCAAAAGAAACCGCTAAAAAAGTTAATTCAGTCACTTATGTTTCATCGGGACAATTGTTTGATCCTAAAACCAATATAGAATTAGGCACTTCGTACCTAAATACCGTTTATCTACAAAATAGTAATAATCGTATATTATCTTCAGCAGCTTATAATGCTGGGCCTAATCGTGTAAAAAAATGGCTTAATAACAGTAATGGTAAACTTGACGCAGCCGCATTTATTGAAAGCATACCGTTTACGGAGACACGTAACTACGTAAAAAACGTATTGGTATATGATTATATTTATCAAACAATCTTAGGAAAGAAAGATGTCAATATTCTTAATCCCAATGAATTTAATCAACAATATTAATGGTGATTACAATGAAAACTAAAGAATGGAAACAAACCGTTGGAATATTACACCAAGCATTTAACGATGGTTATTCACTTGATATATTAAAGTTATTAATGACTGCTGATGAACGCGACGCTTTAATTACTCGCGTTAAAATTATACATTCATTACTTGATGGTTCAACCAATCAGCGCCAGCTCAAAGAGCAACTTAAAATTGGGATTGCAACAGTAACTAGGGGATCAAATAGCCTTAAAGAGGCAACTCCAGAATTCAAAAAATGGTTAGAAAATATTTTATTAAACTCAGATAACTAAATACATCGGTCAATATCTATCTATTGCTTTTTAGATCTCGTTATAATACATTTAGTCGCTATAAATTTGGTTGGATATTGACTTCACTTTCTGTGACAACTGGTACACAATAATCACACTCCATATGTGTAATATTCTTAATCGATTCAGTAATGTCATTATGATGATTATGATGAATTTCAATTACACAACTGGAACTGCGCAAACGTACCTTTAACGCTGGCATCGCGGCTAAATGCACTTGCGAAATAAAATCTCTAAACTCATCAGGAGAGCCAATATATTTAAAACAAAGATATAAACCACCCTCACTTACAAATTGTTCTATGTACTCAAGATTATTATTCTGATCTAAGGCAATGGTATAAAAAAGATCTCGCTCATTGTCATTATCTTTACTTTTTAAGATCTGATTAAATGCATAAATTTTATCGGGTAGATTCTGATTTTTGTGTGTACAGCGAGATAAATAATTATTAAAAAACTGCTCTCGGAGTTTAATTTCTTCATCTAGCAATCGACTTAATGTACAATTATTTTTATAGGTAATTCCCCAAAAAGTTTGTTTTGGCATATTAACAAATTTTGGCTCAGGCAATAAAAGCTGATTTTTATTTAGCTCAATAGCTGGTGTTAACCCTGTAGGATCCCAATATTCTCCTCGACGATAACTTGCTGGCGTTTCATTAAATTGTTTTTTAAAAGATCGGGTAAATGTTTGCTGAGAATCAAAACGATATTGCATTGCAATATCTAAAATAGGCTTACTTGTCATACGTAAAGCAAGCGCTGCATAAGTTAAACGGCGATGACGAATATAAGTACCAAGAACCTGGCCAGTAACTTCTTTAAACATACGTTGTAAGTGCCATTTTGAATAACCTGATTTTCGTGCAACATGATCAATAGATAATGGTTGTTCCAAATTCCTTTCAATCCAAACGATAAGATCTGAAATAATACTAACTTGATTCATAAAACCCCATCATAATGTCAAATGGCAAACATCAACCGATTATGACTTAATCCTAGCAATAAGCAAGGTCTAAGTAAAAATTATTTTCTTTCAAATTTAGCAAAAAGAATGGGCGCCAGCTTGGTGTTCTGTAATATCTCTAACACCTGCCAGTTCAGGAAACTCTGCCATTAATTGTTTCTCAATGCCTTCTTTTAAAGTGTAATCAACCATTGAGCAACCATTACAACCGCCACCAAATTGCAATATGGCATAGTTATCTTCTGTCAATTCAACTAAGCTCACATGCCCGCCATGGTTTGCCAATTGTGGGTTAACTTGAGCTTGAATCACATAATTAACGCGTTCAATTAATGGGGCATCATCAGCCACCTTTTTCATTTTCGAGTTTGGCGCTTTTAATGTCAATTGTGAACCTAACTCATCAGTCACATAATCAATGACAGTTTCTTCTAAAAATGGTGCACTAATATCATCGATAAAAACTGAAAAGTCATTAAATTTCTCTTCTATATCGCTATCTTCTACTGTATCAGCTGGACAATATGAAACCCCACATTCTGCGCTTGGTGTACCTGGGTTAATAACAAATACTCGAATTTGTGTTCCATCAGGTTGATTAGCAAGCAATTTTTTAAAGTGCTGTTGAGCTGATTCAGAAATAGTGATAATAGACATAACCCCTCACATTAATATAATTAGGTACAAATAGACCTAACATCATTTATTATAATAGTTGACTAACTTTCTTGGTTATTATAGGGATTGTTTAGGATTTTACAATACTGTACGGCACAAACAAACAACATGAACACTTGTTGCACCACATTTTTTTAATTGTTGGCTAATGGCATTAATTGTATTACCAGTTGTGACAATATCATCAATAAGCATTACCGATTTGTGCGAGAGATCTTGGCGACACATAAAAAGTGTTTCGACATTCGTAATTCTTTCGGTAAGAGATAGATTTTTTTGATCGCGTAAATTTTGCTTACGGGATAACAAATGAGGGTAAAAATCACAATTTAGCCATCTAGCAATCGGTTTTGCCAATAACTCGGCTTGATTAAAACCTCTAGACCAGTAGCGAATGTGATGTAACGGTACACAAGTCACCAAATCAGGTTTAATTAAAGCACCTGCTTCTCGTCGTTGATACCATGCCAAAAACATTAATCTTGCCAATGCAATATTTAATTCAATTTTACTGTAGAACTTAAAATGATGAACCAATTTTTTTAATGGATTAATATAATCAGACACAGCTATCAACTCGTCCCAGTGCGGTTGCTTTGCACGACATCGATAACAGGTATCAGTCGATAAAGAATGCGGTAAACAGCATTGATGACAAACCTTATAAAATTTAGGTAGATTTTTAACACACTGACAACAAATGCCATGATGGGGCAAAAATAAAGGCATATCACACAAAACACATCGCATAAGATTTAATAAACTGTTTGTAAAAAAATTTTCAGGTAACATAACGTGTTAATATAAAAACGGTAGCAATCCAAAACAACAATTGGTTATAAGAGTGCCACTTTACCTACTCCAAATTATCAAGGAACATTAGTACAATAGGAATATTACTTATTTCGTTGTATACAAGAAAATACTTCTGCGAGTTACAACACAAAAAATTACCCAATTTTTCATAATAGATATTTATAATAATCAAATATCCAGTATAATCAGCCAACTTCCACAGGATAAAGGAATTAATATATGGAAAAAATCAAAATGCTATTTATTACAGCATTACTCACTTTATTTTCTACCGTTGCTTTAGCTGATACCAAGGTATTATTACAAACCAGCATGGGGGATATTGAACTTGAATTAGACAGCGAACACGCACCGAGCACTACGAAAAACTTTCTTGATTATGTTAATAGTGGTTTTTATGAAAATCTAACTTTTCATCGAGTCATTCCTGGTTTTATGATTCAAGGTGGTGGCGCTGATGATCAACTAAAATTCAAAGACAATAACCCACCGATTAGAAACGAAGCGAATAATGGCTTAAAAAATGAGCGTGGTACAATTGCAATGGCAAGAACCAGTGATATAAACAGTGCAACTAGCCAATTTTTTATCAATGTTGTCAATAATGATTTTCTTAATTACCAATCACCAGAACAATATGGCTATGCCGTATTCGGTAAAGTAATTAAAGGGATGGACGTTGTCGATAAAATCGTCGCTGTTCCAACTAAACGTATGGGACCTCATCAAAACGTACCTGTTGAGCCTATTTATATTAAAAAAGCTGTGGTTATTGAAAGCAATTAAACATTAATACTTGCTCAAGAAATAAAAAGCCACTTTTACAGTGGCTTTCAGATTGATGACAAACCTCGATATAATTCGGGGTTTATTTTTTTATTTAAACCATAAATAGGCTTTTTAATTTGGATTTTATTAAATAAATTAAAAAATAGCCTAAAAAAACGTAACAAAAATAGCTTTATCGCTATTTTCTTGATATTTTGAGCCGTTGCGGCCAATAAACACTGCATTTGAACCTGCGCTCTTCCTCTAAATCGTGCATAGCGATGTCCGTGATGTTGTTTAGCATCAGCAAAGCTGCGCTCTATCGTTTCTTTTCGCCGAGCATAGACTTTTTTACCCCACTGACTTAAACGAATCTCGTTGGCTTTCTCTTTATCTGCTTCCCAGATATGCCGTGTGATGACTTTCTGTGTATTTTTACTCTGTGTACACTGTGACAATAACGGACAGATTTTGCAGGTTGTTGCATCAGAATGATAATGACGATAACCTTCCCTGCTGGTAGTTTTATATATTAATGTTTGCCCGTTTGGGCAAGTATAAGTATCGTT
>NZ_LZHO01000058.1:0-5731 GCF_001690895.1 Gilliamella sp. Nev5-1
GATAACTATCAATCCTATGGAACAAGGCGACTACAAGTAGCGCTTAGAAAGAAAAGCATACTATTATCCCGTCGCCGAATTGGTCGAATCATGCAAGAAAACGGATGAGTATCAAAATATACCTGTAAAAAATATCGTGCTAATACAGAACAAAGCAACGAATCAACAGTAAGTAAGCAACTTAATCGTGAGTTTACCGTAGGCCAACAACGCAAAGTGTTAGTGACTGATTTAACTTATGTGAGAGTAAAACAACAATGGCATTACCTTTGTATGATTATTGATGTAAGCAATCGAGAAATCGTGGGACGAAGTGCAGGAAAACATAAAAATGCTCAACTGGTTATGGATGCTATCAGCCAAATCCCTATTAACTTAAATTCAGTTGAGTTATTTCATTCAGATAGAGGAAAAGAATTTGATAATCATCTACTTGATGAATGTTTAAAGGAATTTGGCATTGAGCGTTCATTAAGCCATAAGGGATGCCCTTATGATAATGCTGTTGCTGAAGCAACATTTAAAGCGGTGAAAACTGAATTTTTGTCAAACACGATTTTTGATTCACTTGAACAACTCAGGTTGCAATTTAATCACTATGTGGATTGATTTAATTACAACAGGCTTCATTCGTCTTTAAATTACCAGTCACCCATTGAATATAAAATGAATCTATGACCTTATCTTTTTGGTACTAAAAAGTGTGGACATATCAGTACCTTTATTTTCAATAGTGTAGGTTAAAGCAAATCCACCACTTATAGCTAAAGGAACACCTAATCCTGATTTTTTAATATTTCCAAATTTTAAATCATTATCTGATATAAAATTTTGGTGAGATTGAAATACTTGATTATATTGCTCAAAAGTAGGATATGTCATAACCTTAACCAATTAATTTATTTTAAGAATGATTAATGTTGAGTCATCTATTTTCATTTTTTTATTTTTCCGTGCTTCCATTACCTTTGTATAAAAAAACTCATTTAAGTTACTCAAATTGTTTTGTAAATTGAGTATATTTGTTAGATTTGTAGAACTTTTTAATAAATTAAAAGAATTAATAAGCCAATCAGCTAAAGCATCCGTACACAAGAACAAATAGTAATCATTATATTTACTTAAATTTACATACTTAGTGTATTTATCAAAATCAAAAGTGTTAAAGTTTTTCTTAGTTGAAATCAGTTGAGGACAGTTTTTAAAATCAGGAATATCAAAAATTTTCTGATATTCGTATTTATGATTATTCTTACAATTCCTATAAACCCTTGTCTTTTTTTTCACACGTGATCTTTTCCTTTTTAAATAGTTTTTTGAGGACTTTTTAAATAAAAAAATACAACTATCACCAATACAAGTAATTTTTAAGCTATTTTTAATTTGACTATAATTTACACCTATAAAAGTGGCAAAACTTCCCCTTTGATAAGCCTCAATTTGGGTCCAAGTCATATTATGAATATCATGTTGTTTCGCATAATCTTTCTCGGCTGAAATTAAATATTCGTCAAATGATGAAAAAGTTTTACCAACAAATTTTTGACATAATATTTTTGCCCATAATTTGGAATCGTATGACTCTGTCGCCCCATCTGATATTGCTATACTTAAATTATCATCTGATATAGCCCATGAATCTTCATTTAAAGATTCATGATCCAAAATAAAATCTTTTTCTATATTAAATTGATAATTACCATTATCCAATGTGTCTTTAGAAATAGAACCCAAAAATATTTTTTTTATCATCTCAATTGTGCCGCTCTAGTTCCAATTTCAAAGAAGTCTGCAATTTCAGCAGCCTCAGCATTGAACATAAAACCTCTTGATTCACTAGATACACTGTACCCTTTCCCTTGAGCGAAATTAACTAAATTCGATGGCAATAAGCTAGACATTCTAAATAACATTTTTGCATAAGAATCTGGTAAATTAAATTCACCAGATGGAAATTTAATTGCAGCACCACTTAATGTACTAACATGAAGATTTAGTAACAATACTTCACCATCATTAGCACTAATACGACATAGATCTTTTGCAATTCCTTCGGGATCACCATCATTAGATTCCCCATCGGTAACATGCAAAATCGTTGGAGGATAACTATCTGGATGGGAATCACACCATTGACTTAATTCTTGCGCAGCTTCTGTTAAAGCTGCATTCATAGGAGTCCCCCCGTCTGCAACAGGCTCAAACCACATAGGAAATTTCACTGGAACTTCTATTATTCCTCCAGCCCCATCATCCATTTTCTTTTTTCTATCTTCTATTTTTAGAGGAAATTTCTCTATTAATGAAATAGGATTAATAACTTTTTGACCTAATTCACCTTTAAAACCATTAGCAACACCATGCTGTCCATATCCTAAAACACCTATTTCAAAATAATCTCTTACACCCTCAGATTTTGTACATCTTGTGATTAAATCCATCAAAGTTCTATTAAGCACGTCAGCAACAAACTCTGCTTTAGTTCTACCTGAAACCATTTTGTCAGACATTGAACCTGATTGATCAACTAAAAATAGAAATGCCGTAGGGGATGTTCTACTAATTTGAGCTTCGTAAGACATACTTTTATTCCTCTGGTTAACTGTTATAAATAAAAAATTAATATTTCAACCGATCTATCATATTTTTTATAAAATTTTAAATTATAATAATTATTCATTTCCAATGTATTATATTTGTCATAATAACAATGTCTTTATATTCAATATTGAGCATAAAGACTCGGTTTTAATAGTCAGCCTTATAATTTATGGACCCTGTAAATAAGTCTGTATTTTTGCCTGTCTTAACGTAGTCTAATGTACAAAAAAATAGGTAAATTAACTGGCTTTTTAAATAAACTTATCATTGAAACAGAACTAAATGCAGAAATGACCGAGCACTGGGCATAGAGATGTAAAATTCGGATCTTCGCCACAATCATGTTTAGTCATTTCATCTCCTTAAATTATTTTTGAACAAAAACTTATCATTATTATTAGAAAAATATTACGTATTGTCATATCGTTTATAACGATCAGTTGGGATATTATTGATCGTTATAAGCGATCAATCTGTTTAGCCGAAAGTATGTACGTTGTTAATATATAAGGTACGAAGAGGATTTTGTTTTTCCCACGAGAGTTGTGCTAATTCAGATAAAGTGTTCTTAGCTAGTTCTTGTTCAACATTAATACCATTTCCATCAGTTTGATTTTTCCAACAATCAGTAACTAACTTCATAATAACGTTATAATTTGCATATTGTTCTGAATCGAAATACAACATGGCAGGAAAATAAAAGCCATATTGCTCATCAAAAGCCATTACCCAAACAATGCTAAGAATATGGTTAGAAAGTAATGTTAAATCAGACAAGTTCAACATATCCATATACGCATCTACTCCGTGTTTCCTTTGATAGGCATCATTATGATAGGCAAAATTCATTCTGACTGGATATAGCTTCCCATAACGTGTAAGTAACGATTTATCATGGGTTTTTAGTTTATTTAGTATTAGATCATAATACTTATACATTTTTTATTCCTCTATATGAATTGGAGTTATATCAATAAGCTTGTTTTTTGTTTATTTGTCTAAACGTACTCTCAAAGACTCATTGTTATTTTCCAAAATTAAGTAAATTGCTTTTGTGTTATTAAATAGAGGAGGGTATTAAAAATTTACTTACACCAAGTATTCTAGGCTTTCCTCGATGGCTAGGTGGAAGAACTTCGCTTAAAAAGAGACAATTTTAAAAGAAGCTAAAGCAGGTATTCCTGTTAAAGAACTGTGCCGTAAATAGGGTATGGGCAATTCAACTTTCTATAAATGGCGAGAAAAATACGGCGGAATGGAAACGTCGGATATCAAACGCTTAAAGGAGCTGGAGGCTGAAAACCGCAAGCTTAAGCAGATGTTTGCCGAACTGAGCTTAAAATCCCAGCTTCAGGAAGAAATTATAAAAAAGCTTTAGTGCCAACTGGGGCACGTAAAACGTGGGCACAGCAACTACAACAAAATCATTCGGTTACTATTGCTATGAGTTGTGCCATTGTTGGCTTAAGCCGTTGTGCTTACTATTATCAAGCTAAGTTACAGGATGATTCGGTGATTGTTTCGGTGTTGAATGCTATTACAGACCGGCATTTACGTTGGGGTATTTACAAGCACACCCAAAAACAGAATCAAGTTCCTTAACAAATCTTTACAAAATTTTTAGTAAAAAATGTCGCCAAATTTTTTTTAAACATTATAATTTTAAAAATTAGAATTAATTTAGCTATATTTTATAGGTTATAAATCATCAAAAAAGCAAAATAAAACAACATATTACTTTACAAGAAGGATGTTATGCAGTATACTTATCGACACCAGACACCAGACACCAGACACCAGACACCAGACACCAGACACCAGACACCAGACACCAGACACCAGACACCAGACACCAGACATGGCAAACCTATGTCTTAAATTTATCAAATAACTACGTTAGACGAGTTTTTACACTTGCCTCATTTTTATCATCGAAATTATCCATAGAATTATTTACAAAAATCCCGTTGGTATTAGGACCATTGTTGTTATTGTCGTATTCGCCCAATTCGCAGGCATTAACGGTGCATACTAGTAATGTTATACAAGGTAGTGCACCATATTTAACATTTGATGGTGGTAAAACTAAAGTGATCACAACCGAGGATTTATTGAATATCACTCTATCGGATGGAACAATAGTTACTCCATCAACCAATACATCAAGCGTAACAAATCCAATAACTTTACCTAAAGGAAGTACTTTAAGCGATATTCACATGTTGATTCCCTCATCAGTTGATTCAGTCAGTTTAAATGATATAGTGAACACTTATCATTATTGGGGCGATGATGATGGTGATGGTCAGGGAGTAAATGGCGTAACCGCAAAAGGAAATCTATCTGCTTATTTTTTCGATAAAAATGGTAATGCTGTTAGTCGTAATGATATTTTAGATATTTGTAAAGCACCTTATAAGGTGATGTTAAGTAGTACAGCGGGATTTTTAAAAACACAGTACGGTGTACCAGATACAAATTATTTCCACCGTCAATCGGTGGAGTACTACATCAGCCCAAATTTACCTCCTAAAATCTGTTATGTAAGACCCAATCTAACCTATGGTACAGGTGATTACGCTGGTCCACCTAATATTTGGAATCCAACTAAAGGATTTCTAGTTCAATCAACTAATCCAACATTTTACGAATTAAATTTTCCGACAACAGGTGCAGATGGCTTGTACTTTGATTTAGACATAGGAGGAGGTCGCCAGTTGACTTGGGCTTCTGTTACGCATGGGGGAATAACAGCTACTGTAACAAGGACATTACCAAATGCAAGCGATGATTGGATATCCAATCATTCAGTAGAGGTAATACGCGTTACGCTAACGGGTCCTAGGGCAAGTGATAACCAAAAAAGCTCAGATTCCCCAAGTCCACTTAGCAAGCCAACCTTGCCTCAAACATTTGAGTTAGTGGGGAGAGATAGTCAAGGTAGTGTGGTCGTTAAGTATGGGTTTGAGTTGAAGCAGTGGTTCGTTAATCGTGGATCTCGATCTAATGACGCTTCTAATCAAGCCTCTTGGTGTAGTCATTTAGGTTATCGTTTTCCACAGGTAAGGGATTTAACTAATGCGGTTTGTTCGGGTAAGTGGTCAGGTCACTGGTGTCAAGGTTCTGTCGG
>NZ_LZHO01000059.1:0-919 GCF_001690895.1 Gilliamella sp. Nev5-1
AAACATTAATATATAAAACTACCAGCAGGGAAGGTTATCGTCATTATCATTCTGATGCAACAACCTGCAAAATCTGTCCGTTATTGTCACAGTGTACACAGAGTAAAAATACACAGAAAGTCATCATGTAACTATCCCCTAAAATAGTACAGCCAAAAAGTAGAAAATTCTCTATGATAAAAGTAAAAGAGGATTTAATTATGAAAAAAATGACTGAACATCAAATCGTCGCTATTTTAAAAGAAGCTGAAGCAGGTATTCCTGTCAAGGAACTCTGTCGCAAATATGGCATGGGTAATTCAACTTTCTATAAGTGGCGAGAAAAATACGGCGGTATGGAAACGTCGGATATTAAACGCTTAAAGGAGCTGGAGGCTGAAAACTGCAAGCTTAAGCAGATGTTTGCCGAACTGAGCTTAAAATCCCAGCTTCAGGAAGAAATCATAAAAAAGCTTTAGTGCCAACAGGGGCACGTAAAACGTGGGCACAGCAACTACAACAAAATCATTCAGTTACTATTGCTATGAGTTGTGCCATTGTTGGTTTAAGCCGTTGTGCTTACTATTATCAAGCTAAGTTACAGGATGATTCGGTGATTGTTTCGGTGTTGAATGCTATCACAGACCGGCATTTACGCTGGGGCTTTCCTAAATGTTTTAATCGTATCAGAAAGCTCGGCTATCAATGGAATCATAAACGGGTATATCGGGTGTATTGTGAATTAAAGCTTAATCTCAGGGTAAAGCGTAAAAAACGCATTCCTCCACGATGCCCGGAAAGGTTATTAGCCCCCAATAAACAAGGTGAATGTTGGTCAATGGATTTTATGAGTGACAGTAGTCGTAATCAACGTCGCTTTAGGACATTCAATGTCATCGATGACTTTAATCGTGAGGCATTAGGTATTGATATTGGTGTG
>NZ_LZHO01000060.1:0-42442 GCF_001690895.1 Gilliamella sp. Nev5-1
GCACGACCTTCGTCAAGTAATTTACGGAACATTTCAACACCAGTACAAGTGGTTTTAGTTGTTGGTTTGATACCCACGATTTCAACTTCTTCACCCACTTTGATTACACCGCGTTCAACACGACCAGTTACTACTGTACCACGACCTGAAATTGAGAATACGTCTTCAATTGGTAATAGGAATGGTTTATCAATATCACGCTCTGGCTCTGGAATATAGCTGTCTAATGCTTCAGCTAATTCAACAATTTTGTCTTCCCATGCTGCTTCGCCTTCTAATGCTTTAAGCGCTGAACCACGGATTACTGGTGTGTCATCACCTGGGAAATCGTATTGAGATAGAAGTTCACGGACTTCCATTTCAACTAATTCTAATAACTCTTCGTCATCAACCATATCACATTTGTTTAAAAATACGATGATGTAAGGAACACCTACTTGACGACCTAAAAGGATGTGCTCACGAGTTTGTGGCATAGGACCATCAGTTGCCGCTACGACTAAGATAGCACCGTCCATTTGTGCCGCACCAGTGATCATGTTTTTAACATAGTCAGCATGGCCTGGGCAGTCTACGTGCGCATAGTGGCGAGTTGGTGTATCGTATTCAACGTGTGAAGTATTGATGGTGATACCACGTGCTTTTTCTTCTGGTGCGTTATCGATTTGATCGAATGCACGAGCTTGACCGCCGTATTTTTTAGCAAGAACAGAAGTAATTGCTGCAGTTAAAGTTGTTTTACCATGGTCAACGTGGCCGATTGTACCAACGTTAACGTGGGGTTTTGTACGTTCAAATTTTTCTTTAGACATCTTAATGTTCCTTTATTAAATCACTTCCCTTATGTTATTAAGGGAAGTGTTACTTTATTTAGATAAATAATTATTTCGCTTTACGAGCTTCAATAATTGCTGTTGCAATATTTGTTGGTGCTTCATTGTACTTCAAGAACTCCATAGAGTAAGAAGCACGACCTTGAGTTTGTGAACGTAGGTCTGTTGCATAACCAAACATTTCTGAAAGTGGAACTTGTGCTTTTACTGTTTTACCAGTTGCAGTATCTTCCATGCCTTCGATCATACCGCGACGACGGTTTAAGTCACCGATAACATCACCCATATAATCTTCAGGCGTTTCAACTTCTACTTTCATAATCGGTTCTAAAAGCACTGGTTTTGCTTTCATAAAGCCGTCTTTAAATGCCATTGAACCAGCAATTTTAAATGCCATTTCTGATGAGTCAACATCATGGTAAGAACCATCAAAGATAGTGACTTCAACATCAACAATTGGATAACCAGCAAGAACACCGTTTTTCATTTGTTCTTGACAGCCTTTATCAACTGCAGGGATGTATTCTTTAGGAACCACACCACCAACAATTTCATTGTTGAATTTGTAGCCTTCGCCGCCTGCTTCTAATGGCTTGATTTTTAACCATACATGACCATATTGACCACGACCACCAGATTGGCGAACAAATTTACCTTCTTGTTCTACTTCATTGCGAATTGTTTCACGGTAAGCAACTTGTGGTTTACCAACATTTGCTTCCACTTTAAATTCACGCTTCATACGGTCAACGATGATTTCTAAGTGAAGTTCACCCATACCAGAAATAATAGTTTGACCTGATTCTTCATCAGTGTGAACACGGAATGAAGGATCTTCTTGCGCTAATCGACCTAAAGCAAGTCCCATTTTTTCTTGGTCAGCTTTGGTTTTTGGTTCAACAGCAACCGAGATTACTGGCTCTGGGAACTCCATTCTTTCAAGAATGATCGGTGCGCTTTCAGCACACAGTGTATCACCAGTAGTCACATCTTTAAGACCGATAGCCGCTGCAATGTCACCTGCGCGAACTTCTTTGATTTCTTCACGTTTGTTAGCGTGCATCTGAACGATACGACCAAAACGTTCTTTTTTATCTTTAACAGAGTTAAGAACAGTATCACCAGAGTTAACCACACCAGAGTACACACGGAAGAATGTTAAGTTACCAACAAATGGGTCAGTTGCAATTTTGAATGCTAATGATGAGAATGGTTCATCATCGCTTGAATGACGTTCCGCTGCTTCACCATTTTGTAATTCCCCTTTGATTGCTGGTACATCGGTTGGTGCTGGTAAATATTCAATAACGGCATCAAGCATAAATTGGACACCTTTATTTTTAAAGGCACTACCACAAGTTACTAAGATGATTTCGTTAGCAAGCACGCGCTCACGTAGTGCTGCTTTGACTTCTTCTTCAGTTAACTCTTCACCACCAAGGTATTTTTCCATTAACTCTTCACTTGCTTCAGCAGCAGTTTCTATTAAGAATGAGCGCCATTCTTCAACTTGCTCAACCATATCTGCTGGTACATCTTCATAAGTGAATGTTACACCTTGATCAGCATCATTCCAGTTGATTGCTTTACGTTTAAGTAAATCAACAACACCAGTAAATCCTTCTTCTGCACCGATTGGTAAAACTAAAGGAACAGGAACTGCTGCTAAACGGGTTTTGATTTGATCAACAACACGTAAGAAATTAGCACCCATACGGTCCATTTTGTTGACAAATGCGATACGTGGAACTTTATATTTATTTGCTTGGCGCCATACTGTTTCTGATTGTGGTTGAACACCGCCTACTGCACAATAAACCATAACTGCACCATCAAGTACACGCATAGAACGCTCAACTTCGATTGTGAAGTCAACGTGTCCTGGGGTGTCGATAATGTTGATGCGGTGTGGTTCAAATTGTTGACCCATACCAGACCAGAATGCAGTTGTTGCTGCAGATGTGATAGTAATACCACGCTCTTGTTCTTGTTCCATCCAGTCCATGGTCGCTGCGCCATCATGAACTTCACCAATTTTGTGACTTACGCCAGTGTAAAACAAAATACGTTCAGTTGTTGTTGTTTTACCTGCGTCAATATGCGCACTGATACCGATATTACGGTAACGTGCTATGGGGGTTGTACGAGCCATATTAATCCTCTATTTAGAATCGTTTGCTTAACAAAGTATCATTTAAGTAGACTGAAAGCAGATAAGGGCAATCAGTCTTAATTCAAGTCATTTGTGTAAATGACTTGATTACCAACGATAGTGTGCAAACGCTCTATTAGCTTCAGCCATACGATGAACATCTTCGCGTTTTTTCACAGCGGTGCCTTTGTTTTCAAAAGCATCCATAAGTTCATTCGCAAGGCGTAGAGCCATTGATTTATCGCCACGTTTACGTGCAGCATCTACAATCCAACGCATTGCAAGTGCATTACGACGAACAGGGCGCACTTCAACAGGAACTTGGTATGTAGAACCACCAACGCGACGAGACTTAACTTCTACAGTTGGTCTTACGTTATCTAATGCAACTTCGAAAGCTGCTAAGTGGTCTTTTCCACTACGCTCAGCTAATTTATCAAGAGCTGAATATACGATTGATTCTGCGATAGATTTTTTACCATCTATCATTAAAATATTTACAAATTTCGCCAGTAACTCTGAACCGAACTTCGGATCAGGAAGAATTTTTCTTTGACCGACAACATGACGACGTGGCATTGGAATACTCCGTTTATATGTTATAAATTTTTCAGGTTTACCCAAAACTCAAATGAGTTAAATGGAATTATATAGTTTGGCCTTACTTAACGGAGTTCCATTAAGCTTTAGGTCGTTTAACACCGTATTTAGAACGGCTTTGTTTGCGATCTTTAACACCTGCGCAGTCTAATGCACCGCGAACAGTGTGGTAACGCACACCTGGTAAGTCTTTAACACGACCACCACGGATTAAAATTACACTGTGCTCTTGTAAGTTGTGACCTTCACCACCGATATAAGAAGTTACTTCAAAACCGTTAGTTAAACGTACACGACACACTTTACGTAATGCTGAGTTTGGTTTTTTCGGTGTAGTTGTGTAAACACGAGTACAAACACCGCGTTTTTGCGGGCATGCTTCAAGGGCAGGGACGTTACTTTTCGCTTCCTTTAGTGCTCTTGGTTTGCGTACCAGCTGATTAATTGTTGCCATTAATAAGCTCCTGATTAATTAAAATAAATTTAAAATTGCTTTTTAGATACGTAATTAATAACTGTAGACCAAAACCTATGTATATAAGTTTTGGGTCGCAAGATTCTAGACCCCAGGGGAAATAATGTCAAGTTTTTGCTAATATTAAGTGTTTGATCTAGAGTTTAATTCTTATTGAAGGTCATCATTTTTTTAATGAAAAGAGGGTAGGGTTTTTATACTGATATTCATAAGCAAAAATAGATCAATATCTGTATTAGCCGTTTTGACAAATGCTTATTCCCCATTGCAAGTCACAATGGGGAGTTGTTTTAATGATGATCGATAAAGATAAATTTTAAAGCAAATAGTAACGCAAAAATAATTACGCAAAGATTGAGCTCTTTAAATTTACCTGTAAAGGTTTTTAGCACTACGTAAGAGATAAAGCCTAGTGCAACACCTTCTGTAATAGCAAAGGCAAAAGGCATCATGATTGCGGTGATAAATGCTGGTGTTGCCTCGGTTAAATCAGACCAGTTAACTTTAACTAAGCTTGAAACCATTAAGATCCCAACAAAGATAAGTGCGCCAGATGTTGCATAACTTGGTACTAAATGGGCTAGTGGCGATAAAAAGGCCACGGCTAAGAATAATATACCGACTACCACAGCTGTTAAGCCTGTGCGACCACCGACTGAAATACCAGCCGAACTTTCGATATAGGTTAATACTGATGATGTACCAAATAATCCCCCTAAAGAAGAGCTAAAGCTATCAATTAATAGCGCTTGACGCATTTTAGGGAATCGGCCTTTTTCGTCGCTAATTCCGGCTTTATCGGTTAATGCTAAAATGGTGCCCGATGAGTCGAATAGGCTGACAATCATCACAGAAAAAATAACACCCATGATGCCGATATTAAGCGAACCTGCTAGATCAACATGACCAACAACGCTTGTCACACTTGGTGGCATAGATACAATACCTTGGTAACTGATATTAGGATCTAGCCATAGTGCCAGTAATGTCACAACTAAAATCGAAATTAATACCGCAGCATGAAAGTTGCGAGCCGCTAAAATAACAATGATGAAAAAACCTAGTGATCCTAATAGGACTTTCAGCGATAAGATATTCCCCATCGTTAAGAGTGTGGAAGGTGAAGCAACCACAATACCCATGTTTTGAAAGCCCATAAAAGCAATAAATAGTCCAATACCGGCACTAATACCTATACGTAAACATTGTGGAATATGTTCAATTAACCAGTGGCGGACTTTAAAGAGTGACAACATAAAAAAGATTAAAGAACCCCAAAATATGGCGCCCATACCAATTTGCCAAGAATAGCCCATTGCACCACAGATACCATAGGCAAAAAAGACGTTAAGCCCCATTGCGGGCGCTAATGCAATGGGTAAATTAGCAAACAAACCCATTAAAATAGATGCAAAGGCAGTAACCACACAAGTTAAAACAAATACTGCGGAGGTATCCATACCTGTTGCTGATAAAATGGATGGATTAACGAAGATGATATAAACCATAGTAAGAAAGGTTGTACATCCTGCAATTATTTCCGTACCGATAGTTGTTTTTTTTTCTTTCAATTGAAACAGTTTTTCGAATATTGAATTCATAAGTTAAGGCCTAATTGGATTGATAAGTAATCATAAATGTTGATAAACAGTGCTAGCTTTTTTACCAAAAAGTAAAAATAAAAAAGATGAGGAGTTATTGCTCCACATCTTCAGAGGTGTTGCCACATTATTATTGCCAGTTATTTATTTTGGTCAAGCGTTATTCTGGTTATACTGTATTACAATGCGCCAGAATCGAGTTTATTTAACGTAATTTTTACTTTCAGAATTCTGTGGCTTTCTATTTCGGCTACTTCAAATAGATAATCGCCAATTTGAATGGTTTCGCCAACATTGAGTAAATGCTGCGCTTTTTCCATTAACAGTCCTGCCAAGGTATGATATTCGCGCTTATCATCAATCGGTATTGGTACAAAACGAATGAGTTCCTCAACTGGAATATAACCATTCGCAATCCAGCTATTATCATCTAAACATTGAATATCATGTTTAGCATCAATTTCCTCTTCTTCTGTTGGGAAATCGCCTGCAATGGTTTCGATAATATCGGTTACCGAAACAACCCCTTGCATTGAACCAAATTCATCAACCACGAAAGCAAAATGAGTTTTAGCCTTTTTAAATTGTTCCAGTGCAACCAGTAACGATACCGTTTCTGGAAAGATTAAAGGTTGTTTGATAAGTGAGTGAATATCGATTGGTGCTTTACTTTGTAGCACATCTTTTAAAAGATCATTAACTTGGATGATGCCTAATGGTTCATCAATCGAGTCATTATCCGTGACTACTAAGCGTGAATGAGGATTATCAAAAATTTCTTTTATGATGACATCTCGATTATCATTGATATTAACCATATCAACATCAAGCCTAGATGTCATGATACTACTGACGGAACGTTGCGCTAGGCCAAGCACTCGCTCAACCATGCTCAGTTCTTGATGATTAAATACCGAGACTTTTTTATTGGCATCTGACACCACATCAATGGTGTGGGTATCGGGATCTTCTTCTGCATCACCTTTTAATAAGTGTAAAATTGCTTCGGCAGTGCGTTCACGTAATGGTTTTTTATTTAATGCTTTGCGGCGGTTAAAAATGGCTAATTGGTTGAAAAACTCAATCATAATTGAGAATCCAATTGCGGCATACAAATAACCTTTTGGAATCATAAAACCAAAACCTTCGGCAACTAGGCTAAAGCCAATCATTAATAAGAAGCTCAAGCAGAGAATGACAATCGTTGGGTGAGCGTTGACAAAATAAGCCAATGGTTTACTTGCCACCATCATAATGCCAATGGCGATGCAAACAGCAATAATCATCACAGGAATATGTTCAACCATTCCCACAGCGGTAATCACCGAATCAAGTGAGAACACCGCATCAAGTACGACTATTTGGGCTACAACAGTCCAAAAGTGAGAGGTTTTTTTCGGTTTTCCGTCTTCGTGTGACGCACCTTCAAGGCGCTCATTGAGCTCCATTGTGGCTTTAAATAGTAAAAATATCCCCCCGATTAACATAATCAGTTGGCGTGCATTAAAGTTGATTCCAGATATTGAAAATAATGGTGTAGTGAGTGTAACTAACCAACCCGTGAACATTAATAATAACACTCGGGTAATTAATGCAAAGGCAAGGCCTGTAATGCGGGCTTTGTCTCGTTGATGGGGTGGAAGTTTCTCGGCAAGAATGGCAATAAAAACAATGTTATCAATACCAAGGACGATTTCAAGTACAACCAGAGTGGATAAGCCAATCCAGATTGTAGGATCCATGATCCATTCCATATGTCAGGTGATTACCTCTAATAAATACAGCACATGCTGCCCAGTAATTCTGTCTGTAATTGGCTAAATAATCAATAAAATATTTGTAAATTTGTGTATTTTGTCAAAAATTTTCAGGAAAGCATGTGTTTTAGTATAAAATCAGCTTCGCCAAAACGTTGGGGTGAATAAAACTAATAAAGTAAATATTTCTAATCGGCCAAATAACATATCGACAACCATTACCCACTTTACTATATCGCTAACTCTGGCAAAATTATCGCTCACACTACCAAGGCCGACCCCTAAATTATTCAGTGATGAGGCAACAATATAAAAAGAATCTGTAGTATCAATACCGGTTGCCATAATAGCAAATAAGCTGACTAAAAAGACTAGCGCATATGCAGAAAAGAATCCCCAAACAGCTTCAATAATACGTTCAGGAACCACGCGATTATTTAATTTTAAGGTATAGATAGCATTTGGATGAATTAAGCGCTTTAATTCACGCGACCCTTGCATAAACAAAAGGAGAACTCGAACTACTTTTAAGCCACCGCCAGTTGAACCGGCACAACCACCAATAAATGAAGCGCATAGTAAAAAAATCGGTAATGATGAAGGCCATGTGTTAATATCATCAACCGTAAATCCAACCGTTGCCGTTATTGATACAACTTGCAGTACTATCTTATCGATACTTAATTTTCGTTCTGGTTGATAAAAATAAATGCCAAACGCACAGATTGCAATTAAAACAGCTAAAATAAAAACAAAAGTTCTAAATTCTTGATCTCGCCAGTAAACTTTAATTGAAAATCCACTTAATGCGGCAAAATGAAGTGCGAAGTTACAACCCGATAAAATTAAAAAGAGGGTAACAATGTAATTGATTGTAGCACTATTAAAATAAGCAAGGTTATTGTCATGCGTTGAAAATCCACCCATCGATATTGTTGAAAAGCTATGTGAAATGGCATCAAAGGCATTCATTCCAGCTGCCCATAAACAAACAGCACAAAGCGTGGTCAGTAAAATATAAATTGACCAAAGTGTTTTAGCCGTTTCGGCAATACGAGGGCGCATTTTGCTATCTTTTTGTGGGCCGGGAATTTCTGCTCGGTAAAGTTGCATTCCCCCAACGCCCAATAATGGTAAAATGGCGACAGCTAAAACGATAATCCCCATACCACCAAGCCATTGTAGTAATTGCCGATAAAAAAGCAGGGCTTTAGGTAGGTGATCTAATTTAACGATGGTTGTTGCGCCAGTTGTTGTTAGGCTTGAGAATGATTCAAAAAAGGCGTTAGTTAAATTTAAATTAATATGTGTGTCAAAAATAAACGGAAATGCGCCGATTGTACCTAACACCACCCAAAATAGTACGACGATAAAAAAGCCTTCACGCGTGCTCAGTTCATGGCGATGATGGCGATTTGGTAGCCATAATAAACAGCCTAATATCAATGCGGCAAAAAACGATCGAACAAAGATTGCGCCAGCACCATCACGATAGATTAAAGCAACAAGTGCTGGTAGCAACATAAATACCGATAACAGGGCAATTAATAACCCGATGATTCGAAGGATTGAGCGCCAATGCATCATGATAATCGTCTCTATTTAAAACCACGAGACGTTTTGATAAGATCATAAGCGGCTTGGATTTCTTGCGCACGTTTTTTAGCTGCTTCTAGCATCTCTTTGGGTAAGCCCTTCGAAACTAATTTATCAGGATGATGTTCATTCATTAATTTTCGATAAGCCCTTTTGATTTCGGGAATTTCGGCTGTAGATTTAACGCCTAATATTTTGTAAGCGTTTTGTAGATCTGATTGTGATGAGCGATTCTGGTAAGCGCCATGGTTATTGTTATTGCGTTGATATTGATCATATTGGTGCTGGCTACGTTGATTTTGTTGGTAGCTGTAATTATTTTGGTGAAAATGGTAACTGCCCATCATCATTTGGATATATAATGCCATTTTTTGATGAGAAATATTTAATTCATCTGCCACAATCAACAGGATTTGTTGTTCTTTATCATCCAACACACCATCGACTAATGCTGCTTGAATCAATTGTTCACAAAAAATGTTTAGTACGTTGCGTCTAAAACGGTATTGAGTATAAAGCTCTTGAAGGCGTGATCGTAGTGGGTAATTACTGGCCTTGCCACGATTAAATGAGTCTTGGGCAAGTTTTCGGCTGCTACTATTAAGTTGTAGCCTATCCATAAATTGGCTTGCAAGATTTATATCATCTTGTGTGACAACGCCTTTCGCTTTACTTAAATGGCCTAGCACTTCAAAAACCACCGTTAAGTAAAGTTCTGGATTTGCTTTGGTTTTTTGTTCGGTCAATTTATTACAAAAAGTTTGGTAAAGCATTGGTCCAACAAATAGCCCTAGTATAAAGCCCCACCCCGTTTTTAATATAAGGCTTAATACAAAGCCGGTGATCATTGCCCAGATAAAAGACATTATTTGTTTACCTCAATTCGATCTATTTTTTGTAAACCCCGTGGTAAGGTGCTTCCTTTACGTGCGCGTTCTGCCCTAAATTTTTGTAAATCAACAGGGTTTAACGTAAGTTTGCGTTTACCGACATATAAGGTTATCGATGTTTCTGGTGTAATTAATAGTAGATAAGCAAGGCTATCATCAGCACCTGCAAGAGATACAATTTTATTCCCTTTGCCTTTAGCAAGTTCAGGTAGATCTTTTACAGGAAAGATGAGCATTCGCCCAGCTTGAGTAATAGATAGTAGTAAGCTATCTTCAGATGTAATTTCAATTGGTGCAAGTATTTTTGCCTCTTTCGGTAAATTGATAATCGCCTTACCATTACGATTACGAGCAACTAAATCACTAAATTTACAAATAAAGCCATACCCAGCGCTTGAAGCAAGTAACAATTTTTGATTATCCTCTTGGCTCATCACTATATGTTCAACCGTTGCGTTAGCGGGGAGCGCTAATTTTCCCGTTAATGGTTCACCTTGACTTCTAGCCGATGGTAATGTGTTTGGCTCGATAGCATAACTGCGACCAGTTGAATCGAAAAAGATAACGGGTTGATTGCTTTTACCTTTAGCGGCTGCTTTAAAATTATCACCTGCTTTATAGCTTAAACCAACAGGATCGATATCGTGACCTTTTGCCGTTCTTACCCAGCCCATTTCGGATAAAATCACGGTAACAGGCTCTGATGGTGTTAATTCTTGCTCACTCATTGCTTTTGCTTCACTACGTTGAACCATGGGGGAGCGACGTTTGTCACCATATTTTTCGGCATCTTCTTGTAACTCTTTTTTGATAAGGTTACTCAGTTTTTTAGGCGAAGATAACAAGGCTTGCAAGTGATCGCGCTCTTTTGCAAGATCACTCTGTTCGCCTTTAATGCGCATTTCTTCAAGTTTGGCTAATTGGCGTAGTTTTAGTTCTAAAATTGCTTCGGCCTGAATGTCGGTTAAAGCAAAACGGTTAATCAGCTCTTTTTTAGGCTCGTCTTCATGGCGAATAATTTCAATCACTTCGTCAATATTTAAAAATGCAATCAATAAACCATCAAGAATATGCAGTCTTTTTAATATTTTATCTAAACGATAATTTAAGCGACGTGTAACGGTATTTTTACGATACTCTAGCCATTCAGTAAGAATCTCAATCAAGCCTTTGACTGACGGGCGGTTATCAAGCCCAATCATGTTCATATTAACGCGGTAACTTTTTTCGAGATCAGTTGTTGCAAATAGATGATTCATCACTTGTTCTAAATCGACTCGATTTGAACGTGGCACAATCACTAAACGAGTTGGATTTTCGTGATCCGACTCATCGCGTAAATCTTCAATTAAAGGTAGCTTTTTGGCTCGCATTTGAGAAGCAATTTGTTCTAGGATTTTAGCGCCCGATACTTGATGGGGGAGATCTGTAATCACAATATCTCCATCTTCTTTTTTCCAAACCGCACGCATACGAATTGACCCGCGCCCTGTTTTGTAGATTTTCGCGATATCATCAGGTGGCGTAATAATCTCAGCTTCGGTTGGAAAATCAGGCCCTTGTATGTGAGCCATTACTTCGCTTAAAGTTGCATTTGGATTGTCTGCCAGCATAATTGCGGCATTTGCCACCTCACGAATATTATGTGGGGGAATATCGGTTGCCATACCAACCGCAATCCCCGTTGTGCCATTTAATAAAATATTCGGTAGTCTGGCTGGCAACATTTTTGGCTCTTGCAAAGTACCATCAAAATTGGGGGTATAATCAACCGTTCCTTGCCCTAACTCACCTAATAATAATTCAGCATATTTCGATAAGCGAGATTCGGTATAACGCATGGCAGCAAATGATTTAGGATCATCAGGTGCCCCCCAGTTACCTTGTCCATCAACTAATGGATAACGATAAGAGAAGGGTTGTGCCATCAGTACCATAGCTTCATAACAGGCACTATCACCATGAGGATGATATTTACCAAGCACATCACCTACGGTACGTGCTGATTTTTTAAATTTTGCTTGCGCATTTAGACCTAGCTCTGACATGGCATAGACAATGCGTCGTTGCACGGGTTTGAGACCGTCACCAATAAATGGCAGTGCACGATCCATAATGACATACATTGAGTAATTTAAATAGGCGCTTTCGGTAAAGGTACGTAGCGACTGAATTTCTACTCCGTCATGAGTTATCTCACTCATTATTGTTCCTCTAAATCATTCTGTTTATTAGACATTAAGTTCAACTTGATCGCCTTTTTCTTGTAACCATTCTCGGCGATCTTCTGAGCGCTTTTTGGCAAGTAACATGTCCATTAATGCCATAGTCTGCTCTGTATCATCAAGCGATAACTGTACTAAACGGCGTGTATTGGGATCCATTGTCGTTTCTCGTAGCTGCAGAGGGTTCATTTCCCCTAAACCTTTAAAACGTTGTACATTTGGCTTACCTTTTTTGCGTTTAAGTTGCTCTAAAATACCTTCTTTTTCTTCTTCATCAAGCGCGTAATAAACTTCTTTACCCAAATCAATACGATAAAGTGGTGGCATCGCAACAAAGACATGCCCATGTTCAACCATGGTGCGGAAATGACGAACAAATAACGCACAAAGTAAAGTGGCAATATGTAGTCCATCAGAATCGGCATCGGCTAAAATACAGATTTTGCCATAACGTAACTGGCTCAAATCATCACTATCTGGATCGATACCGATAGCAACCGAAATATCATGAATTTCTTGTGAGCCAAGCACCTCGTCAGATGACACTTCCCAAGTATTTAAAATCTTACCTTTAAGTGGCATAATGGCTTGAAACTCACGGTCTCGCGCTTGTTTGGCTGAACCACCGGCAGAATCCCCTTCCACTAAAAAAAGCTCAGTACGGCTCAAATCTTGCGATGAACAATCCGCCAATTTACCCGGTAAAGCAGGTCCACTGGTTAATTTTTTGCGGATAACTTTTTTAGATGCCTTTAAGCGTTTTTGCGCACTCGAAATGACCATTTCGGCTAGTAATTCGGCTAATTGTACATTTTGATTTAGCCAAAGACTAAATGCATCTTTCACAATAGCCGAAACAAAAGCTGCACATTGCCGTGAAGATAAGCGCTCTTTAGTTTGACCTGCAAATTGCGGCTCTTGCATTTTGACCGAAATAACGTAGGCACAGCGTTCCCAAATATCATCGGCAGTTAATTTTAAGCCTCGCGGTAATAAATTGCGGAATTCACAAAACTCACGCATAGCATCTAACAAGCCTTGACGTAAACCATTAACATGCGTACCACCTTGTACCGTTGGAATTAAGTTAACGTAACTTTCAGTCAATAGCTCTCCACCTTCGGGCAACCAAAGTAGCGCCCATTCTACCGCTTCCGTTTCACCAATATGGTTGCCAGTAAAAGGGGTTTCGGGTAATAGTGAGTAACCACTAATAGTTTCCATTAAATAGTCTTTTAGGCCGTCTTGATAACACCAACGTTGCTCAGTATTGTTAATTTTATCTTTAAAGATAATTTCAAGCCCTGGGCAAAGTACAGCCTTAGCTTTTAATAAATGAGACAATCGAGGAACAGAAAATCTTGGTGAATCAAAATATTTTTCGTCTGGCCAAAAATGGACTTTGGTGCCAGTATTACGGCGCCCACAAGTGCCAGTAACGTGTAGATCCTCAACTTTGTTGCCATTTTCAAACGCGATTTCATATACTTGCCCGTCACGATGAACGGTAACATCAACGCGTTTTGATAAGGCGTTGACAACTGAAATGCCGACACCGTGTAAACCGCCCGAAAATTGGTAATTCTTGTTAGAAAATTTACCACCAGCGTGTAAACGACAAAGTAATAGCTCAACGGCTGGCACGCCTTCTTCTGGGTGAATATCAACAGGCATACCTCGACCATCGTCGATAACTTCTAATGAGTTATCTTCATAAAGTGTCACTTTGATTTTACGAGCATGGCCAGCGATCGCTTCATCAACACTATTATCAATGACTTCTTGCCCTAAATGATTTGGACGACTTGTGTCAGTGTACATTCCAGGGCGATGGCGAACAGGATCAAGGCCTTTTAATACTTCAATATCAACGGCGTTATAAGTGGGTTGTGGCATAATGTTTCTATTTATCCGAATAAATGGGCTTATTATAACAACCTTTCATAAATAAGACCAAGGTCAATGGTAAAGGCACTTTAACAAGTGACGAGAGCCGCTATTAATTAAGTAAGTTAAATAATACGATTTTTTAAGGAGGTAAGATAAAAATTTATTACTAAAAACACAAAATCGCTTATAATTCACCCCGATATTGATTGTTTATTAGCGTTTACTTAATGATTTTATTTTGAGTTTTTAATAAAAAAACCAAACATAAATAATAAAATCCGCATATGGAAAGGAAATGAATAATGTTAGAAATAGTCACTTACCTGTTGTGGCAAGTAAGCCACAATTATAAGCATTTAGTCGTTTTATTTTTCATTTCAATATTTTGCCTTTTTTATTGGTATTATTGTAAAGCAAAACCTGTATTACATTATATTATACCGATTCTATTTTTCATGGCATGCCGTATTCATGATGCAGGTGCGTTATCAGCTACAACAGCAGATGTGATACACGGTCATGCACCTTATCTTACTTTTGATGGTGGTGCAACCAAAAGCGATATTAAAGCGTTATTAGGCATCAAACTCCCTGATGGGCGTGAATATGTGCCAGAAGGTGGGGAGTCAAATCTATATCCAAATGCTGAAGTAGTCATAGATGGGTATGAACCAATTGAGTTGCCAAGCAATGCAAACACTTTTGATAGTATCCAAACACTAGTGCCTCTATCTGATTCAAGTATTGATTTAAACGATTTAATAGGTGAAAATGACTATTGGTCAGATGATGATGGCGATGGTAATGTCAGCATAACAGGTCGTCTAGAACTTGCTTGGTATGATGTAAATGGTGAATATATTACAGATACTACAAGTAATTTTGATCCCTGCTCGGCCCCATATCAGTTAGAACTTTACTTAACCAACCCTCAACTATCAACTCAATATGGCGTACCAAGGACAAGGATCTTACCGAATGCTTGGCAACTGTACACGTTTAAAGTGACAAATGGAGCACGTGTTTGTTATGCACAACCTCCGGCTCTGTATGGTATGGAAGGTACAAACTGGAGCAGAAATCTTGGCTTTCAGGTGAAAAATATTGATGACCCCAAGCAAAACTTTCCGACAACGGGATCAAATGAACTCAGTTTCCGTTTACTTTTAGGTGGTATAACACCAAAGCAAATCATTGATGCGAATGGTACAACAGTGTCAGCAGTAAGTGGTGGTCAATCTGTGACATTATTATTAAGTATAGAAACAGGTCTAGGATTGGGTGGCTATGATGAAGAGCTATTAAAGATAACATTAAAAGGTCCAAATAAAGATTCGAGTAACAAAAGTTTTAATCCCTCGTTATTTAAGCTTTACGCCGATGGTAGCCACAACAAATTACTTTATAGCTTTAAAATAGAACGCTGGTATATTGCCAATCCAGATGATCCTAATGATGGTTCTTATGCTGAAGCTCAAATATTCTGTAATAGTTTAGGTAACGATTATCGTATACCTAGTGTTGGGGACTATACCAATGCGAATGACTCTTCTTGGCAGTGGGGCGAGCCGGGACAAACAAATGAAAGCCTCAGGCAACTAAGTTACAAAAGTGGCAACAAGTGGATAGGCGGTTTATTTAATGAATGGGGAGAATTTACCTACGATAAAGATAGAAATGACGATTGGAGCGATGACCGATATTGGGCATTTGACGGCTATACAGTATCTCCGTATGGAAGTATTGCCTCAAATAATAATATCTACACCTTCGCCATGGCTGCGTGTGTGACGCCTTAAAATAACGCTTGTTAGATTACCCGTTATTAAATGGTTGCATATAGATAATCTCAATTTTTAATAAAGATTGGGATTATCTGGGTGGTATCTTATAAATAGATCTTTACAAATCTTAACCAAAAAAAGCGTTTTTTCTTTAAACAACATTGTTTTTTGTTTAAAATTAGAACAGTATTACTGCTCAAAAGTGATGTTGTTAACATTAGCATCGAAAAAATCATTAACAAATGATTTAAAAATTAGTTAACTGTATGATTTTGTTTTAGAAAAACGGAGTGAATCAGAAGAAACTTACAAAATGCATGAAATAGGTAATGGTATAATGTCATCTAATCATACTCTTGAGCAATCAAAAAATTTAATTTTTCAGAAATCATCGCTTTTTAATTGTCAGTCACATTTATTTTATACTACATACAAACGTCATAGTTCATTTATAAAATTTTTCTCTTTACGTTTACCCCTATTTACTTGTATTTATCTTCTTTTATATGCTAATAATGCAATAGCCTTATCGGCAATGACAAATCAAGTCGTACATGGTAGTGCACCATATTTAACTTTTGATGGAGATGTAACCAAAAGCGATATTAATGCGCTATTCGGCATCAAACTCCCTGATGGGCGTGAATATGTGCCAGATGGTGGGGAGTCAGGCTTATATCCCAATGCGGAGGTAGATGTATCAAGCGAAGTAGAGCCAATTATGTTACCACCCAGTGTTGCTTCTTTTGAAAACATCCAAACATTAGTGCCTATATCTGGCAATGGGCATTACCCAGCTATTTATTTCGATAGACTAATAGGTGCAAATAACTATTGGGGGGATGAGGATGGAGATGGCTCCGCCAAAGTATCTGGTTTTTTGTTAGTAAAATGGGAAAATGCAGATAATAAAGATATTACAAGCCTAGTTAAAAACAATCCTACAAAGGTATTAGATCCTTGCGATGCACCCTTTAAGTTTACCCTTTCTGTGCACGATGGCAAACTGTCCACTAAATATGGGATGCCTAGGACTAACACATTTAATGAGGTTAGCCATACTTACTATATTTCCCCAATGGTAGATAAACCATATACCTGTCATGCGCAACCAAATTTATGGTGGAGTTACGGTGATGAACTTGAAAGTCAATGGGATAAAAATAAAGGTTTTATAGTTACAAGTGGTAATGATCTAACTACCGCCTTTCCCACAACTGGTTCAAATGGACTTCATTTTTATTTGTTGTTAGCGGGTATTACGCCACAGCAAGTAATTGATGTTAATGGGAAAACTGTGTCAACAGTTAATGGCAGTGGCACAGTAAATTTATTGTTAACCCCTGAACATACTCCTGGGTGGGCTTTTTCTCCTAAGCGACGAGCGTTGAAGATACAATTAATTGGACCAACTAAAGATTCAAGTGATAAAAGCTTTACCCCTGCAGTATTTAAACTTTATTCAAACAGTAGTCATAGCCAGTTGCTCTATAGCTTTAAGATAGAACGCTGGTATATTGCGCATCCGAATTCGGGAAGTTATGCTATTGCTCAAGCATTTTGTCATGATTTAGGCAATGGTTATCGTGTTCCTCACATCACAGATTACACTAATGCAAATAATAGTGCTAGTTTTTGGACTGGGGGTATACTAGGAAGGGACATTAATAAATACCGCAGGCAGTTAAGTTATAAATATGATGGCAGATGGATAGGGGGCTTGTTTAATGAGTGGGGCAAGACTGACAATAGCGACTACCCCCGCAGCTAGCGATTGGCACACATTTTATAGGTTTTGGGCCTCCAATTCATACAGTAACTATCAGTACGGCGTTTCTGAAAATTGGGGAAGTGTTAATTATGCAAAACCTTCTGCTAATTATCACAAAGTCGCTTGCGTAACACCTTAGCTTTAAATAATTTAAGTAAATATGCCATAATATCACCTTAGGTGAACTAGACTAAATATACCCTTGTTCAAAGGGATAAACTAAAGTTATCACTCACAAAATAAAAACATCAATGAATCGCTATCATTTGCTTGTTTATTAGCGTGAAGTGATACGTTGATATCAGTTTTTCAAATAATATGTAACAATTACTCGCGTTATTTACCGTAATTTGAAAAACAACTGCATGAATATATATAAAAAACAAAATTAATACCTTATCACAGCTGTCCTTATACCATTGAAGATATCTATTCGGATAATGGACATGAATATCAAGACACAGGTGAACACCTATTTGTTAAAACATGTGATATGCATCTTAATGGCAATGTGACATAATCAACCAATATTCGAAGATAAAAAAAATAGAAAATAAAAGGTTAAGCAAATTCCGGTAAAACGCCTTATGCATTTTTAGCGGATTATTTTAATCATGAAGTCTAAACTATATCAAATTCCTCCTTTCCTAAGTTCAACATAAAAATGTTGACATTATATATTGCTAATCAATCTACTTAATCATTGATCCATTGAATTTTGATTAATTTAATAACAATTTTCGTTTTTAGTTTGTTTATTCATCTTTTAGTATTATTATCAACATAATTTCATATCAACATTAGGGAATGATGTGAGTAAATTACAGAATAAAACAAGCAAATGCGATTTTGTACAAAAACCAAAAACAATTAATGATATAGCTGCCCTAACTAATAATGTACAATTACCTTTTTCCTACATTGAACCAAGTACTAATGCTAATAGTACAATTTCAAATCCCATCGATGAAGAAAAGATTATTTATAGTGCGTGTTTAGTTAACTGCGGTAGCCGTTGTCCTTTAAAAGTTCATGTCAAAAACGATATTATTACTAAAATATCTTCAGAAGATGGCATTAATGATGCCGTTTTTGGTCTGCATCAAATCCGCCCTTGCCTTCGCGGCAGAGCAGTTCGTTGGCGAACTTATGATCCTGCGCGCTTAAAGTATCCAATGCTACGAATTGGTAAACGTGGTGAAGGTAAATTTAAACGTATTTCTTGGCATGAAGCGATTAATTTACTTGCAAATAAACTTAAATATACGATTAATCAATATGGCAATGAAGCAATTTATTATCAGTATGGATCAGGAACAACGGGCGCTAATCTTTCAGGGCGTAATGCATGTAAGCGTTTTTTAAGTATCATTGGTGGTCATTTAAATTACCATGGTGATTATTCAAGCGGGCAGATTTCAGCTATTCGGCCTTATTTGTTTGGTCATGCTAAAGAATCTTTACTGGATCAGATCAAGCATTCTGATTTAGTGGTTATGTTTGGACATAACATTGCCGAAACTCGAATGTCAGGCGGTGGGCAAGTTACCGAGCTTTTTCATGCGTTAGCGCAAAGTCATGCAAGGGTGATTATTATTGATCCTCGTCGTAGTGAAAGTGTCGTTGCGTATAATGCTGAGTGGATCCCGATTATTCCCGGTACTGATGCGGCATTAGTTGCGGCAATAGGCTATACATTGCTTGAGCAAGATCGTATTGATGAGGATATGCTTAATCAATACTGTATTGGGTGGAATGCCGATTCTTTGCCTGATAGTGCACCGCCTTATAGTGATTATAAATCTTACCTTTTAGGTTTAGGCTATGACAGAACACCTAAAACACCAGAATGGGCAGCTAAAAAAACAGGTATTTCAGCAACACAAATTCGTAAACTCGCAATAGATATTGTTGATGCTAAAGCTGCTTGGATTTCGCAAGGTTATGGTGTGCAACGTTGGCAAAATGGTGAACATACTGCGCGAGCCATTATGATCTTACCAATTATTACGGGGCAATTTGGTAAACCTGGCACTAACATTGGAACTTGGGGCGGGAGCGTTGTTTATCCTATACCTAACTTTAATTTACCTAATCCAATAAAAACCAGTATTCCTTTCTTTTTGTGGACGAAAGCGATTGAAGATGGACCAAGCATGACTGCTAAAAATGCCTACCTTAAAGGTAAAGATAAATTGGATGTGGGGATCAAATTTATCTGGAATTATGCGGGTAATGTACTGGGAAATCAACATTCAGATCTCAATCGTACTCACCAGATTTTGCAAGATGAGTCAAAATGTGAATTTATTCTTGTTTGGGATACACATATGACAGCATCAGCTAAGTATGCTGATTTATTATTACCCGATGTGTCATCGGTTGAGAATAATGATTTGATTAATAACTCTTATTCATCTGGGGCATATTGTTACCTTATCCGTATGCAAAGTGCTATTAAACCGCTTTGGGAAAGTCGTCCTGTTTATGATGTATTAACTGAATTGTCTGAGAAAATGGGGGTAAAAGACAAATTTACCCAAGGCCGTACTCAAGAGCAGTGGATAGCGTATTGTTATGAACAATTACGAAAACGTGATCCGCATTTACCGCCTTTTGCTGATACTGATGGCATGGGGGTTATCGATCGCAAACTTGCCGATAGTGATAGCCAAATTGGATTAAAAGCTTTTAGAGATGATCCCATTAAAAATCCATTAACTACCCCGTCAGGAAAAATAGAAATCTATTCAGAAACGTTAGCGAACATTGCCAATGAATGGGAACTTGATGTGCAAGATGTGCTGTATCCTATTCCTGCCTATTTACCAGCGATTGAAGGCAGTGAAGATAAATCTAAACGTCAACAATACCCGTTGCAACTTATTGGATTTCATACCAAAGGGCAATGCCATTCTACTTACAGTAATTTACCACAATTGCGTGAAGCTGTCGCTAACAGTATTTGGATTAATCCATTTGATGCTGAACAACGGCAAATAAAACATGGACAATTAGTTGAAGTTTATAACGATCGCGGTCGGTTGCATATTGTTGCTAAAGTTACGCCAAGGATATTACCAGGTGTTGTTGCGATTCCCCAAGGAATGTGGGCAAAAAATAATGCTGAAGGGGTTGATATTGGCGGTTGCATTAATCGTTTAACATCATTGCGTCCAACGGTGCTTGCTAAAGCAAATCCACAGCATACCAACTTGGTTGATGTCAAACCAGTATCAGATACGTGTTTAGCGTTATAAATAAAAGGACGGATAATAAAAATGCAATATGGATTTTATATTGATTCTTCAAAATGCACGGGTTGTAAAACTTGCCAAGTGAGTTGTAAAGATGAAAAAGATAATGCTTTAGGCGTCCGTTTTCGCCGTGTTTATGAATATGGTGGTGGTCGTTGGCAGCAAGTTGATAATCTTTGGCAAAATGATACTTTTACCTATTATTTGTCTATCGCATGTAATCATTGCGAACAACCTGCTTGTGTGCAGAGTTGCCCAACGGGGGCAATGCATAAACGTTCACAAGATGGCTTAGTGGTTGTTAATCAAGACATTTGCATGGGGTGCCGAAATTGTGAAACCCACTGTCCATATGGAGCACCACAATTTGATTATCAAAAAAAGGTCATGTCAAAATGTGATGGTTGTTATGAACGTGTTGCCGAGGGATTAAAGCCTGTTTGTGTTGAGTCATGCCCACAGCGAGCTTTAGATTTTGATGAAATTGAAACGCTACGCCAGCACTATGGCGAACAATGCGATATTGCACCACTACCAAGCTCACAGCTCACTAAGCCCAATATTGTAATAAAACCCCATGCACAAGCTAAGATGTCTGGCGATACCTTAGGTAAAATACTTAATCCTGAAGAAGTATAAGTAATATGTCATAATTACCACGGGTTTTTTTGGGGGGGTATCAGTGTAACTAACTGATAGAATCGTTCTAAGGAGATATTTATTTGGATAAGTTAGTTTCTATCACATTAGCCAAACTACTTGGTATGTTTCTTTATTATCCACCCAATAGTAAAGTTACTACATCATTAACGCAGGCCTTATTACATATTAACCATTTAGCCCCATGGAAAGATTCTATCCTTATTTATGAGCAGTGCCATATATTAGCTAATCAAATTGATAATCCAGATCTTAATTACCAATTTTCATTATTATTTGAAGGACAGGGAACAATGCCTGTACCCCCGTGGGGTTCATTTTATTTGGATAAAGAAAACCTATTGCTAGGAAAATCACTAGAAAGCTATCGTCAATTTCTGCAACAACATGGGGTAAAACTCAATACAGGAATAAACGAGCCAGAAGATCAATTTGGATTAATGCTTATGGCATACGCTATGTTGTTGGAAAATAATCACCATGTAACGGCAAAACAATTAATTGATGAACATTTGTTAAGTTGGTCATCAGCCTATTTAAAAAAGCTACAGAAAAGCCAGATTAGCCCATTTTATCAAGCGTTAGCGGTAATTGCTGAGCAATATTTACACATGCTGTGATTAACATCTTACGCAAACCGATTCAATCTAATGTGGTTATTTTGGGCAAATATTCATTGGCATCACTCATTGGGTATAACTTGCCATACCATAACATTGCAGCTTTTAGCGTAATCGGTATAATCGCTATTATGATTTATTTAAAATAGATATTATTAATGTTAGCTTATTTACAACTCATGCGATTGGATAAGCCAATTGGATCATTGCTTTTACTCTGGCCCACACTTTGGGCTATTTGGCTTACGGGTCATCCATCTACTTATATTACTATTATTTTTGTGCTTGGCGTGTTTGTTATGCGCTCGGCAGGTTGTGTCGTGAATGATTATGCCGATCGCCACTTTGATGCACACGTTGAGCGAACAAAAAACCGCCCCCTTGCTCAAGGTGCATTAACCGAAAAAAACGCACTATGGACGCTATTGGTCTTATTACTGATAGCGCTTTGTTTATTATTAAATTTAAATAAGCTGTCATGGCTAATTGCTTGCTTTGCGTTACTTACCGCACTCATTTACCCTTTCATGAAGCGTTACACCCATTTACCACAAGTCACCTTAGGCATCGCATTTAGTTGGAGTATTCCGATGGTATATGCAGCAACCATTGAACAGTTCCCCTTAACGTGCTGGATACTTTTCTTGACTAATATCTGTTGGACAATTGCTTACGATACCCAATATGCGATGGTAGATCGTAATGATGATATAAAAATTGGCATCAAATCCACGGCTATTTTATTTGGCAATTATGATAAATTAATTATTGGATTATTACAGATAATATCTGTTATTGGCTTGTTATTTATTGGTTTAATCAATCAGTTATCGCTGATATTTTATATGGCTGTATTATTGGTTATAGGACTATTTATTTACCAACAATGGCTCATAAAAAACCGAGATAGAAACAAATGTTTTAGTGCCTTTATGAATAATAATTATGTTGGTTTTATTATTTTTTTAGGTTTGTTGTTTGCTTGACAATGAGCCGTAAACTAGATCGCTCGTGAACAGAGGTTAACAAGTGCAGTATAAATTACTTAAAAACTTTAATAAAATCAATATGTTTTCTGACTGTTTTTTAGTGCAAATGCCTTGTTTAGTCTATTTAGCGTTGTGTGAGTGTGCGGCATTTTGCACCAAATCCACTAAATCGGGCGTGATAACACTAGCTTGTTTTATTGATAAAAACTAAAATGCCCGACACAACACTATCTTAGAACAGTAACATCACTAAACAGTAAAGGAAGTCGTTGATTTTTTTAAAAAAGTTAAAATAAAAACTTCAATAAAATCAATGGTTTTTCTGACTGTTTTTTAGTGCAAAATATCTTGCTTAAGCTATCCAGCGTTGTGTGAGAGTACAGCATTTTGCACCAAATCTGCTAAATCGGGAGTGATAACAATAGCTTGTTATTATTAATAAAAACTAAAATGCCCGACACACCACCATCTTAGAACAGTAACATCACTAAACAATAAAGGAAGCCGTTGATTTTTTTAAAAAAGTTAAAATAAAAACTTCAATAAAATCAATGGTTTTTCTGACTGTTTTTTAGTGAAAAATATCTTGCTTAGGCTATCTAGCGTTGTGTGAGAGTACAGCATTTTGCACCAAATCCACTAAATTGGGCGTGATAACACTAGCTTGTTTTATTAATAAAAACTAAAATGCCCGACACATCACCATCTTAGAACAGTAACATCACTAAACAATAAAGGAAGTCGTTGATTTTTTTTTAAAGTTAAAATAAAAATTTCAATAAAATCAATGGGTTTTCTGACTGTTTTTTAGTGCAAATACCTTGTTTAGTCTATTTAGCGTTGTGTGAGTGTGCGGCATTTTGCACCAAATCCGCTAAATTTGGCATGGTAACACTAGCTTGTTTTATTAATAAAAACTAAAATGCCCGACACAACACTATCTTAGAACAGCAAAATCACTAAACAATAAAGAAAGTCGTTGATTTTTTTAAATTAAAATAAAAACTTGAATAAAATCAATGGCTTTTCTGACTGTTTTTAGTGCAAAATGTCTTGTTTTCAACTGTCCAACCTATTAGCCTTGCTCTGCAAGCGTTGCTTGGACAATCCGCAATGCATCAAAAGTTTCTTTAACATCGTGTACACGAATAATTTGGGCACCTTTCATGGCTGCAATCACGGCACATGAAACACTGCCGAGAGTACGTTCTTGTGGCGGCACATTTAATACTTGCCCAATCATCGATTTTCGAGACATGCCAACCAATAACGGTAAGTTGAAATGATGGAACTTTTCAAGCATTGCTAATAGGCGATAATTATGGGCTAGTGTTTTGCCAAATCCAAAACCAGGATCGAGTATGATTTTTTCACGGGCAATACCAGCATTTAAGCAACGATCTATATGCTTTGCAAAAAATAGGTCGACTTCTTGATATATGTCTTGCTGGTAGTGTGGTGCATTTTGCATGGTTTTAGGATCGCCTTGCATGTGCATAATGCAAACAGGTAACCCTGTTTGTGCAGCGGCTTCAATAGCACTAGGCTCTGTAAGGGCTCGAATATCATTGATTAGGTGAGCGCCTGCTTTAGCAGATTCTGTCATGACTTGTGGTTTTGAGGTATCAACCGATATCCAGACATCAAAATAACGAGCAATTTTTTCAACGAGTGGGATAACGCGGTTAAGCTCTTCATCAACGGAAACCTCGGTTGCACCTGGGCGTGTTGATTCGCCACCTACGTCAATAAATGTTGCACCAGCTTGAATCATGCTATCAACCCGGCGCATGGCATCATCAAGATTGTTATAAGTCCCACCGTCAGAAAACGAGTCTGGCGTCATATTTATAATGCCCATAACTTGTGGGAATGAAAGATCCATCACTTGATTTTTAAAATGTATTTCCATGATTAAAAGCCTTATATGGTTAGTGTCAATAATGCAATAATTTAAATGGCATTGAGACTTATCAACTAGGTTGAGTTAAATTTTTAGCTTGCTTGTTGTTTTATTCAGGTAAATTTACTTATCATCTATTTTTATTTTACCGATAAAAAACGCGCCGTAGCGCGTTATATTTTATTTGAGCTTATTAACCTTTTGATTGAGGCGGTATGTCACTTCCTTCATTGGGTATTTTGCTTGCTGCGTGTTCGTCACTTTCAGTCCAATCATCAGGCGCTGTAATCGGGCGACGTGCAATTAAATCTGCAACTTGTTTTGCTCCAATGGTTTCATACTTCATTAGCGCATCTTTCATTGCATGAAGGATATCGATATTGTCAGTTAATATTTGACGAGCTCGTTGATAATTACGATCGATAATGGCTTTGACTTCTTCGTCGATAATTCTAGCTGTTTCGTCAGAAATATCTTTTGGTCGTCCGTATGAATTATCATCGGTTTCGTAAAATAATGGACCTAAGCGTTCAGAAAATCCCCATTGTGTTACCATCGCTCGTGCATATTGTGTGGCAACTTTTATATCATTTGATGCACCAGTAGAAATTTTATTGGCACCGTAGATGAGTTCTTCTGCAAGTCGTCCACCATAAAGGGTTGCAATATCGCCTTCCAGTTTTTCACGACTTTCACTAACACGATCACCTTCAGGTAGGAAGAAGGTTACACCAAGTGCGCGCCCACGTGGAATAATGGTGACTTTATGGATAGGATCATGATCAGGCATTAAGTAGCCAATAATAGCATGTCCTGCTTCATGATAAGCGGTTGAAATAAGTTGCTCTTGAGTCATGGTTAATGAACGTCTTTCCGTGCCCATGTTAATCTTATCTTTAGCTTCTTCAAATTCATCCATTGTGACCACACGCTTATTGCGACGCGCAGCAAATAAAGCCGCTTCATTGACTAAATTCGCTAATTCTGCACCAGAATAACCCGGCGTTCCACGCGCTAGTACCGATAAATCAACATCAGATCCTAGAGGCACTTTACGCACATGCACTGCAAGAATTTGTTCTCGGCCTTTCATATCTGGTAAGCCAATTTGTACTTGGCGGTCAAAACGACCTGGACGGAGTAAGGCTGGATCTAAAATATCGGCTCGGTTGGTTGCTGCAATGATAATGATGCCACTATTGGCTTCAAAACCATCCATTTCAACTAGCATTTGGTTTAATGTTTGTTCACGTTCATCATGCCCGCCCATTGAGCCTGCGCCACGTTTTCGGCCTACAGCGTCAATTTCGTCAATAAAGATGATACAAGGCGCATGTTTGCGCGCTTGTTCAAATAGATCTCGGACACGTGATGCTCCCACACCAACAAACATTTCAACAAAGTCCGAACCTGACATGCTGAAAAAAGGCACTTTGGCTTCGCCAGCGATTGCTTTTGCTAGTAATGTTTTACCTGTACCTGGAGGCCCAACCATTAAAATACCTTTTGGAATTCGTCCACCTAGTTTTTGGTATTTACCTGGATCTCTTAAAAAATCGACCACTTCAGTGACTTCTTGTTTTGCCTCTTCACTGCCAGCAACGTCGATAAATTTGGTTTTAACTTGGTCTGGCGTTAGCATTTTGGCTTTGCTTTTGCCAACTGACATTGGACCACCTTTACCACCACCTTGCATTTGGCGCATCATAAAGAGCCAGAACCCAATAAGTAAAATGATAGGGAACCAAGAAATAAATATGCTCATTATTAAACTTGGTCTTTCATCAGGTGCACCATAGACAGGTACTTTATTGGCTAACAAGTCATCCATTAGTTTTTCATCTAAATAAGGGATGTAAGTGACGTAGTTGCCATTATTTTTGGTTGTGGCAATAATTTCACGTCCTTTAATATGCACTTCTTGGAGATTACCAGCTGTGATATCGGAATTAAATTGGGTATAATTGACTTGAGGTCCGCTATTGGATATTGAACTGAATTGGTTAAATACAGTAATCAATACTACAGCAATAACTCCCCAGATCAGTAAATTCTTTACCATGTCGTTCAAAAGAAAAACCTCTCATAAAAATTAACAGTTACGACTAAATTTAACGAAGTATGGTACTACAAAATTATACAACTGGCTACTTCATCCCCATTGCAACAATATAAACTTCTCGAGACCTAGCTCGCGAAGCCTCTGGCTTACGAATTTTGACTGTTTTAAACATCAAACGTACTTGTTTTAGGTATTCTTCAAATCCTTCACCTTGAAACACTTTGACAATAAAATTACCATTAGGCGCAAGCACATCTCTACACATCTCTAATGCAAGCTCTACTAAATACATGGCTCTGGGGATGTCAACAGCGGGTTGCCCGCTCATATTTGGCGCCATATCTGACATGACAACCTGAACTTTTTCTTCACCAACTCGTTCGAGTAACGCTTTTAGAACGGCTTCGTCCCGAAAATCACCTTGCAAAAAGTCAACACCTACAATGGGATCCATTGGTAATAAATCACAAGCAATAATGCGACCTTTGTTACCTATAAGTGATGCAACATATTGTGACCAACCACCAGGAGCTGCACCTAAATCAACAACGGTAATGTCTGGTTTGAATAATTTGTCACTTTTTTGTATTTCTTCGAGTTTGAACCATGCTCTAGAGCGTAGGCCTTTTTTTTGTGCTTGTTGTACAAAGCGATCATTAAAATGTTCATTGAGCCAACGCGTTGAACTTGCTGAGCGTTTTTTATTACTCACAGCTAATAAATCCTTAATGTAAAGAGGTCACTTCATTGATTACAAATATATATAAGGGTAGAATAGCAAAATTACAACTTAAAGTGATAAAAATTTAATGAATTTATCGAATAAACAAAAACAGTATTTAAAAAGTGAAGCTCATCATTTAAAACCTATAGTGATGATTGGGGCCAATGGATTTACCGAGGGAGTGCTTGCCGAAATTGACAACGCCTTAAATTTCCATGAGTTAATTAAGATTAAGGTTTCTGCGGAAGATCGCGAAACGAAGAAGCTTATTTGTGATGCTATTATTCGTGAAACAAAGGCTTTGCCAGTGCAATTGGTGGGTTCTAACTTTACCATTTTTAGACCAAGTGAAGATAAGAAAATCACTTTACCTAAATAAATGCGACAACAGGGCTATAAGCCCTGTTTGTTATTTATAATGTATTGAAGATTAGATATATTCCACTTTAATAATATCAAATTCCACATCACCACCTGGCGTTTTAATTTGTACAGTATCGCCATCTTCTTTGCCGATTAAACCTCTAGCAATTGGTGAATTGACTGAAATAAGATTCTGCCTGTAATCAGCCTCATCATCACCTACGATACGATAGGTTGTTTCTTCGTCTGTTTCTACATTGATAACGGTTACTGTTGCACCAAAAATAATACGCCCAGTATTTTTTACTTTAGTTATGTCAATAATTTGTGCTTGTGAAAGTTTGCCTTCAATTTCTTGAATACGGCCTTCACAAAAGCCCTGCTGTTCTCTTGCGGCATGGTATTCAGCATTTTCTTTTAAATCGCCGTGAGCTCTTGCTTCAGCTATGGCGGCTGTTATTTGTGGTCTTTTGACATTTTTGAGCTCTTCAAGCTCGGCTCGTAATAATTCAGCTCCCTTAACCGTCATTGGGATTTGTTTCATCTAGGTATCTCCCGTTTTTACTTATAGTAAATAAAAATAACTCTCCCTTATCTTAATCAAAGAAGGGGAAAGTGAGTTGTTCAGTTATTATTTAAAAATATATAATGAAAGTTTATATCTTAACTGTAAAACCAACTTAACCACAAATCATTTATACGCAATGAGGTGCTATTTTGGTTAAAATCAGTTATCGTAATGCAATTATTCATAGTTCATTATAACAATTAAATTTATTTATGCGACGATTACGATTTTATATCATCATTTTTCTATTCATTTTTTGGCTTTTAGTTTTGTTGTCTTATTTTGTTGTGCAAACCTCTTTTGGCGCTAAAATAGTTAGTCAGCAATTATCTAGATTAAGTTCTTATACAATTTCAATAGGCAACGTTCATCATTCGTTTTCAAATTTCTATGAATTGGCTTTTGATGAAGTCGTTGTGAGCGATAATAAGCAAGAAATTATTCATATTCCTAAATTAGTGATAGGATTGGATAAAAGCAATCTTTGGCAATTATCTCACTTTAATTATATTACCATTATTAACGGCGCGGTTGCTGATACTCACTTTGGCCACTATGCCTTTTCAAGCAATACGCTAAAATTTGTTAATTCAAACGTTGATGTTCTGGTCAACAATGGAAAAGACAAACTTTCATTCAATAAAATTAATGGGGGCATTCAACCTTTTATTTCATCGGGAGCAGGTCAGTATCAATTTGATTTTTCTTCACAAGATGTTTTAGTGAATCAAATTCCAATAAAATCACTACTTATTCAAGGGTTCCATCGCGATGGTGTTACAACGATTACTAATTTAGGTGGAAATATTAATAATGGCTTTTTTGTGAGTAAATTAAAAGTACTTGCTGATAATAGTTTGAATATTGATCAATTAAAGTTACATAATATCAATTTCCAATCAACAGATGAGGCGTTTTGGAGCAACTATTCCCATATTTTGCCAAAATTAACTATTAAGCAATTATCAATACTTGAAAGTAGTATACAATTGCCTCATTTTTTAATTGAGAAAGGCAATATTGAAGTAACCAATCTTTGTTATGATGATAAGTGGCGTTTTGAGCAAAGCTCTTTTACTTTTAATGCTGATAATGTTGTTTTACATGAGCAGTCATTTTCGTCGGTATTGGTTCAATTATCATCCGATAATCAAGAAGTGACGATTCAAAAAGCGTTAGCGAAATGGAATAAAGGCAGTATAAATTTTTCTGGAAAATGGAAAGATAATGACCTACAGCTAGAGAAATTAACATTAGCCGATATCAATTATGACGTTCCTGAAAAATTTGAGCTACCCGTGTTACCCGATATTTTTAAGCATATTATAGTTGATAAACTTGATATTTTACAAAGTTTAATAATTAGAAAATACAGCGATTTTCCGTTTAGCCTATATAATTTTCAAGCTTCAGGTTCAAATGTTGTTTTAGCTGAAAATCAAAAATTAGGCATATTTTCAGGAACTGTGTTTTTTAAATCAGAAAAAGGTTCGTTTAATAGAATTGATATTCGTTATCCAGATCTGGTCCTAAAATTTGATTCTCAAAATCATGCTTTGTTAACTTTTGGCTCTTTAGTTAATAGTGGCATGATCGAATCCCAAGCAGATATTGATCTGTCGCAAAATGAGCCGTTATCTTTGAAATTTAATGCATATAATATCACCAGTTCGTTGTTAGAAGACTGGAAATTGGTAAAGCAACCTCCAACAGCGATAAATTATTCAGCTAATTTACATGGACAATTTCGACCATTTAGCTTTTCAGGGGTGTTTTCGACAAACGAGGGAAATGATTATATTATCAATCTTGAGCATTGATTTTTATTAAAAGCATCGTTATATAACTGGTTAAGATGTATAAGATGCGCTTTCTATGTGTGTTTGAGCGTGAAAGCTCAACAATTAGTATGATATGAAGGTGTTATTTTGCTTGTAAGGTTAGATAAATGGCTTTGGGCTGCAAGATTTTATAAGTCTCGCTCATTAGCTCGAGAAATGGTTGAAGGTGGCAAGGTACATTATAATGGTCAGCGCTCTAAACCAAGTAAAATTGTTGAAGTTGGGGCCATTTTAACGCTTCGCCAAGGTTTGGATCAAAAAACAATTCAAATTTTAGCTATTAGCGAGCAACGAAAAACTGCTACTGAGGCTCAACAACTTTATCTAGAAACTCCCGATAGTATTGTTAAACGAGAAACAATAGCACAAGCACGTAAACTCAATGCATTGACAATGCCGCACCCCGATAGAAAACCTGATAAAAAGGAGCGGCGCGATTTGATTAAATTTAAATACAATAGACAACAAGGTGACAACAATTAATATGGATACTTTAAATCGTTTTTTATTTGATAATCACCCTATTCGTGGTGAAATTACCCGTCTTGAGCAGACGTATGAAGCGATTTTAGATAATCATTCATACCCAATTGCGGTACAAAAATTACTTGGTGAATTGTTGGTTGTAACCAGTTTATTAACCGCAACACTAAAATTTGAAGGCGATATTGCTGTGCAGTTGCAGGGTGATGGCGCTTTATCTTTAGCGGTAGTGAATGGTAATGATCAACAACAGTTACGTGGTGTTGCTCGAGTTAACGGTGAGATCACTGATAATGCGACGCTTAAAGATATGGTAGGTAATGGTTATGTTGTTATCACTATCACACCAAAACACGGTGAGCGTTATCAAGGAATTGTCGGATTAGAAAAAGATACGCTTATTGGTTGTATCGAAAACTATTTTATGCAATCGGAACAACTGCCAACGCGCTTATTTGTCAAAACGGGAGTGTATAATAATAAGCCAATGGCAGCAGGCATTTTATTGCAAGTTTTGCCCGCTCATGAAAACACCTATGAATCATTTGAGCATCTTTGTGCATTAACTGAGACAATGACTAGCGATGAGCTGTTTCAGCTTCCTACTGATGAGATTTTATACCGCCTATATAATCAAGAAGACGTACGCCTTTTTGAAACACAGGATATTATTTTTAAGTGCGGATGTTCACGCCAACGTTGCGAGAATAGCTTAATGACCTTACCAAATAATGAAGTTGATGAAACTCTAGCTGAACAGGGTGGTAAAATTGATATTCATTGTGATTATTGCGGAAAGCATTATTTATTTGATTCAATCGATATTGCCGAAATGAGAAGCAAGCATAACTTTAGTTATCATTGATATTGCAGATAAAAAGAACCACTAAAACTTATAAAGTTTTAGTGGCAAAGTGAAATATAGGGAAATTAAACCCGCATTTAGTCTATCAGAATTAGCAAAATCTACCAATTTTTTTTAACGGTTTCATGTAATTTTTTATTAAAGACACTGATAAACCTGCTTTTCATTAATAAAAATTTAGAATAAAGAACATATTTGATCTAAATTTTTGTCTAACTAATATATATTATCTATATAGATATCTTCAACAAGAGCGTGTTGATTGCTGATCTTCCATTTAATATTAAAATGGTAAAGCGTCAGTCCATAGGTTTGTTCATTAATTTTTTTTTGTTTGTAGGCAGGCCTTGGATCTTGAGAAATAACTTGTGTAATGAGCTCAGTGAGCTGAGGATAATCCTGTTTTTGTAAATCTAAAATTAATTGTGCTTTTTGTGAAAATGTAACAGTTAGTTTTTCTTTAGGTGTAGATTGTGCGTATCCTGCAAATGCATCTGAATGGCTGTCACAATAAGGAATATAAGGCTTGATATCAATAATTGGCGTGCCATCAACTAAATCTAGGCTACCTAGTTTTAAAATGACCTGTTTATTTTCAACAAGGATGTCCTTTAATTCGACAGCAGAAAGCCCTATATGATTAGGTCTAAATGGTGAGCGTGTAGCAAATACTCCCATTGTTTTATTACCACCTAAACGAGGAGGGCGTACGGTTAATCTCCATTTTTCAGGAGCAATATGGTGAAATAGGAATAATAGCCATAAATGTGAAAACTGTTCCAGCCCTTTAACACTGACGGGATCATTGTAAGGCGCTAATAAGTAAAGATCGCCTTGTCCTGCGTTAACTAAATTAGGTTGCCTTGGCACAGAAAATTTTTCACTATAAGGGGAGCGGATTATGCCGATTGGTTTTATTTGATATGTCATTGTTTATTGATTTATAGAAAATTTTTAAGTGGATTGGTTTATTTTCTTTATGCTAATAGTTTTCATGCTAATAGCTTTTATGCTAATAGCTTTCCGCCGATAACAGAAGCCGGCGGAATTGATAGTAATAAGTATTTATTGTAAGTTATTACCAACCGCGAATAGCGCCACCATTAAAGATTTGGTTAGCTTTTTCTGCCACTGCGTCAGTTTGGTATGCTTTAACAAAGTTTTTTATACTTTCATTCTCTTTGTCAGCTTCACGAGAAACAATAATGTTAACATAAGGTGATTCTTTATCTTCTACAAAAATACCATCTTTACTTGGTGTTAAGTTGGCTTGCCCTGCAAAGGCGTTATTGATAATTGCAAGATCAACTTGAGTATCATCTAATGAACGTGGCAACATGGGTGCTTCAAGTTCAACGATCTTATAGTTGTAAGGATTGCTAGTGATATCAAGTACAGTAGGCAATAAACCTTTAGATTTATCAACTGTAATCATGCCTTCATGTTGTAATAATAATAACGCTCGTCCTAAGTTGGTTGGGTCATTAGGAATAGCAATAGTTGAATTAGCTGGAATAAAGAAGGTTTCACCGCGTGGTGATGTCACTTTTACCCCTTCACCTGTTTCTGTTGATTCTTCAATCGGTTTTAATTTGCGAGAATAGCTTGCAATTGGATAAACAAATGAGTTTCCAACAACAGCTAATTTATAACCACGTTCTTTTATTTGCTCATCTAAATAAGGCTTATGTTGGAATGCGTTCACTTCAATTAAGCCGTCATTTAATGCTTGGTTTGGTGTAACGTAATCGTTAAAAATAACTAGTTCAACGTCTAAATTATAAAGATCTTTTGCTTGTTGTTTAGCTACTTCGGCGACCTCTTGTTCAGGACCAGAAATCACTCCTACTTTGATAGAACTTACTTTAGCAGGCTCTGCTGATTTGCTATCTGTTGTGGCTGGTTGTTTATTATTATCACAGCCAGTTAAAAAAAATGCACTTACCAATGTGCTAATAAGTACTAGCTTTTTAATAGACATATATTTCTCCCAAAATTAATGATGTGTAACTCGTTTAACAATCCTATTGCCAATAAATTGAATAATAAAGACAATAATAATTAATATAACCAAAACAGTGTTCATTATAGCAGGCTTGTAGCCGTTGTAACCATATTGAATAGCTAGTTGTCCAAGACCTCCAGCGCCAACGGCTCCAGCCATCGCAATGTATCCTGTCAAAGTAATTAAGGTAATCGTCATGCTATTAACAATTACAGGTAATGATTCAGGTAATAAAACCTTATATATAATTTGAAATGGTGTTGCTCCCATTGATCTAGCCGCCTCAATTAACCCTTTAGGTACATCTAACAATGCATTTTCAATCATACGTGCAATTAATGGCGATACACCAATACTTAACGGTACTACAGCTGCTTGTTTACCTATAAAGGTTCCCATTAACAACGTGGTAAAAGGAATAATCCATACAATTAGTATAATGAAAGGAATAGAACGAAATATATTAGTAATAAATGAAATAGCACTATTAGTTATATAGCAATCTAAGATCTGCCCTTTGCGTGTTGTATAAAGCAATATTCCAATAGGTAATCCAATCACCGTTCCCCAAAAACCCGATAGAAAGATCATATAAAGGGTTTCATCAGTGGCTTGTGCCATTTTCAATAGCATAGCTTGATTAAAACCATTGTATGATGAACAAAAAGCAACAAAGTCACCCCAAAAGCTGTATTGGGATAAATAGTGAAATAGTGATTCGAAAGGTTTAAATGAAGGAATAAAATCAAACATAGCCGAGAACCTCTACTTGGGTATTATTTTTTATTAAAAATTGAATTGCTGGTGCCATACTTTTCGGGTTCCCTTTCATTTCTGCTAGCATTAAGCCAAATTTAACCCCCCCTGCATAATCCATTTGTGCACTAATAATATTACTATCAATTTCAAATTCTTTAGCAATTTGCGATAACAAGGGGGAGTCGACAGAAACTCCCGTAAACTCTAAGCGTACTAAAGGATTGAGCCCTTCTTTTGGCTCAGATGATAGTCTTGTTAAATAATCATCAGGGATATTAAGATGCAAGGTTGATTGAATAAATTGTCGTGCAATATCTGTTTTTGCATGTGAGAACATTTCACCTACCGATGATTGTTCAACCAATTCTCCATTGCTGATCACTGCTACTTGATCACAAATTTGTTTTACTACATCCATTTCATGTGTGATTAATAAAATGGTTAGTCCTAATTTTTGGTTGATATCTTTTAATAATGCCAAAATTGAACGAGTGGTTTCAGGATCAAGGGCACTTGTTGCTTCATCGCATAATAAAACTTTGGGTTCACTTGCTAAAGCTCGGGCAATGGCAACTCGTTGTTTTTGGCCGCCAGACAAATTCGAAGGATAAGCATCGGCTTTTTCAGCTAAGCCGACTAATTCAATTAATTCATTAACCTTTTGCTTGATTTTTGATTTTGGGGTTTGGCTTAATTCAAGAGGAAATGCAATATTATCAAATACTGTCCGTGAAGAAAGTAAGTTGAAGTGTTGAAAAATCATGCTTATTTTTTGACGTATTTTGATTAACTTTCTATTTGATAGATGTGTTATTTCTTGATTATCAAAAAAAATTTTACCATTAGTCGGTTTTTCTAGAAGATTAACACAACGAATAAGTGTGCTTTTTCCTGCCCCTGATTTGCCGATAACGCCATAAACCTGCCCTTTAGGAACATGGATATTAATATCTTTTAAAGCATAAATAGGTGTTTTATTATGCTCAAATGTTTTCGAAATGTGTTGTAGTTGTATCATAATATATAAAGAAAAAGATGAATAAATGAATATTAAGACGTCTAGACATCTAAGTCAATCGATAATATGCTATGCGAAGTAGAGTAATACCTAAATTAAAAGGGAAAGAGTCAATATGAAACCTGCTATTTTTTTAGATCGAGATGGTACTATTAATGTAGATTATAATTATGTGCATACCATTGATAAATTTCATTTCATTGATGGTGTTATTGATGCGATGCAAGAGCTCAAGAAAATGGGTTTTTTGTTAGTCATCACAACTAACCAATCAGGTATTGCCAGAAACATATTTACTGAAGAACAATTTCACACGTTGACAGAATGGATGGATTGGTCACTACAAGATCGCGGTGTTGATTTAGATGGTGTGTACTATTGCCCTCATGATCCGTTAATTGATAACTGTGAATGTCGCAAACCAAGTCCCGGTATGATTCAAACAGCAGCCAAAGAACTAAAAATTGATATTGCTAATTCCTATATGGTTGGGGATAGAGTGTCTGATTTATTGTCGGGTAAAAAAGCGGGTGTTAAAAAAACCGTATTAGTAAAAACGGGTGATACCATAACAGAAGAAGCATTAGAACAAGCTGATTGGGTTATTGATAGTTTGGCTGATCTGCCAAAAAGAATAAAAAACCAATCTTGATTGTGGTTTTAACTAATACAGCGTTTAGATTAAACGCTGTATTAAAGTGATACTTTTAAGTATTAGTGGAGCAATGGTTAATCCAATAAAACAGGCACTAATAAAAGTAACAACAGTTATGCCTAGTTGATTTATAGGAAAAGAATAGTTGCTAAATATAAAAATAAGCAAAGTAATAAGTGATATTAATCTCCAGTATGGAAAACCAACTTTATTCTGTTTAGATGTTATAATTGGTAAATAATAAATAGTCACACCAAGCTCGTACCGATTAATGAACTACCATGTTGTAATAATTTATAAATTGGAATTTCCATTTTCCCTATATTAACAGTGTCTTGTAATAAACTGAAAAGTTGAACAAAGCAACTCCCCAATGCTGACAGTAATATTTATTCCAGTTGAAAGTTAAATAATTAGCAAATCGCTTATAAAAGAAATTAGGTAAATTTTTAATTAAAGTATTTCGGACAATAAAATGAAAAATATAAGCAATAACTGGGGTCATTGGTAAATCAAATAAAAAATACCAGCTAGACTATGACTTAAAGTGCTTTTTACCTCCACTCTTAAGAAGTATTCAAAATCAGGCGACATACTACCAATAATCAAAGCCGTCATAGAAAATAGGTGGGGTTTCTTATATAGAGGTAATATGATAGCAGGATGAGCGAGTGTAAAAGGCATTTTTTATTCTAACTTAATAAAGCGCGTTTAATTTGAAGTTATTTTGTCTGTTATAAGAAATATAATCAATCCGCCAAAGATATTAAAATTTGCTTTTACAATAACTCAATTTAGTTTGTTTTTAGTTCGTCTTGAATAAAAAAAAAGCAAACAAGAATAAAATGCACAATAACCCCTTGCACGAATTTTTAAAGTCCCTATAATGCGCACCCACTGACACGGCGTCAGAGAAAAGCTGAGGCAAGTTAGTGAAAAATTAAGATCAAAAATTTTGAAAAAAGATCTTGACGAACAAAAAAGGTTAGCGTAGTATATGCAACCCTTGAGACAGCGAAGTAAATTAACGGAAAGTTGATTGATTTAAAAAGGCTGTTAGCTCTTTAAAAATAAGAAACAGACAATCTGTGTGGGCACTTGCGAGACGAAAGATTAAAGTCTACGGACTAAAAAGTTAAGTCTTGATAAGTGACACTGAAGATTCATTTGAATATGTCAGAGACAGTTATTGAGCATCAAACTTTAAATTGAAGAGTTTGATCATGGCTCAGATTGAACGCTGGCGGCAGGCTTAACACATGCAAGTCGAACGGTAACATGAGTGCTTGCACTTGATGACGAGTGGCGGACGGGTGAGTAAAGTATGGGGATCTGCCGAATGGAGGGGGACAACAGTTGGAAACGACTGCTAATACCGCATAAAGTTGAGAGACCAAAGCATGGGACCTTTGGGCCATGCGCCATTTGATGAACCCATATGGGATTAGCTAGTAGGTGGGGTAAAGGCTCACCTAGGCGACGATCTCTAGCTGGTCTGAGAGGATGGCCAGCCACACTGGAACTGAGACACGGTCCAGACTCCTACGGGAGGCAGCAGTGGGGAATATTGCACAATGGGGGGAACCCTGATGCAGCCATGCCGCGTGTATGAAGAAGGCCTTCGGGTTGTAAAGTACTTTCGGTGATGAGGAAGGTGTTGTATCTAATAGGTGCAACAATTGACGTTAATTACAGAAGAAGCACCGGCTAACTCCGTGCCAGCAGCCGCGGTAATACGGAGGGTGCGAGCGTTAATCGGAATGACTGGGCGTAAAGGGCATGTAGGCGGATAATTAAGTTAGGTGTGAAAGCCCTGGGCTCAACCTAGGAATTGCACTTAAAACTGGTTAACTAGAGTATTGTAGAGGAAGGTAGAATTCCACGTGTAGCGGTGAAATGCGTAGAGATGTGGAGGAATACCGGTGGCGAAGGCGGCCTTCTGGACAGATACTGACGCTGAGATGCGAAAGCGTGGGGAGCAAACAGGATTAGATACCCTGGTAGTCCACGCTGTAAACGATGTCGATTTGGAGTTTGTTGCCTAGAGTGATGGGCTCCGAAGCTAACGCGATAAATCGACCGCCTGGGGAGTACGGCCGCAAGGTTAAAACTCAAATGAATTGACGGGGGCCCGCACAAGCGGTGGAGCATGTGGTTTAATTCGATGCAACGCGAAGAACCTTACCTGGTCTTGACATCCACAGAATCCTGTAGAGATATGGGAGTGCCTTCGGGAACTGTGAGACAGGTGCTGCATGGCTGTCGTCAGCTCGTGTTGTGAAATGTTGGGTTAAGTCCCGCAACGAGCGCAACCCTTATCCTTTGTTGCCATCGGTTTGGCCGGGAACTCAAAGGAGACTGCCGTTGATAAAGCGGAGGAAGGTGGGGACGACGTCAAGTCATCATGGCCCTTACGACCAGGGCTACACACGTGCTACAATGGCGTATACAAAGGGAGGCGACCTCGCGAGAGCAAGCGGACCTCATAAAGTACGTCTAAGTCCGGATTGGAGTCTGCAACTCGACTCCATGAAGTCGGAATCGCTAGTAATCGTGAATCAGAATGTCACGGTGAATACGTTCCCGGGCCTTGTACACACCGCCCGTCACACCATGGGAGTGGGTTGCACCAGAAGTAGATAGCTTAACCTTCGGGAGGGCGTTTACCACGGTGTGGTTCATGACTGGGGTGAAGTCGTAACAAGGTAACCGTAGGGGAACCTGCGGTTGGATCACCTCCTTACGAAGAGCTCGTAAGTGTTCACACAGATTGTTTGTTTAGAAGAAAGAGTCACTTTATTGGGTCTGTAGCTCAGGTGGTTAGAGCGCACCCCTGATAAGGGTGAGGTCGGTGGTTCAAGTCCACTCAGACCCACCAATTCTACTTATTAAGCTGATTTTAGCTTGATTAGTTGATGAAGTGAGACAATGGGGCTATAGCTCAGCTGGGAGAGCGCCTGCCTTGCACGCAGGAGGCCAGCGGTTCGATCCCGCTTAGCTCCACCATTAAAGATATCTCTATTATTCGATGATGAAAAATTATGTTTGTATTTGCTTGGTTTAGTGATGAGTGAATAGAAAGATAAAGCTCTTTAACAATTAGGAACAAGCTGAAAGAAACGAGTTCTCGTTTTTACGGAAAGCTTTTATTTTTGGTTTAATGATATATTCAATAGATATGGAGTTAAGTTAAGGAAATAAAAAGCATTGAAGTAAGAAAGAGAAAAAAGCGTAAATTGAAAACCAAGACAACTGTGAGTTGTAAGGTTAAGAAATTAAGCGTACACGGTGGATGCCTAGGCAATCAGAGGCGAAGAAGGACGTGTTAATCTGCGAAAAGCGACGGTGAGCCGATAAAAGGCGCTATAGCCGTTGATGTCCGAATGGGGAAACCCAGTGTAGGTGACTACACTATCATATAATGAATTCATAGTTATATGAGGCGAACCGGGAGAACTGAAACATCTAAGTACCCCGAGGAAAAGAAATCAACCGAGATTCCCTAAGTAGCGGCGAGCGAAAGGGGAGTAGCCCAAGCGGGTAGCATGATGTATTAGTGGAAGCGTCTGGAAAGTCGCACGATAGAGGGTGAAAGTCCCGTACATGAAAATGCATGATGTGGAAGCTTATAGAGTAGGGCGGGACACGTGATATCCTGTCTGAAGAAGGGGGGACCATCCTCCAAGGCTAAATACTCCTGATTGACCGATAGTGAACCAGTACCGTGAGGGAAAGGCGAAAAGAACCCCGGGAGGGGAGTGAAATAGACCCTGAAACCGTGTACGTACAATCAGTGGGAGCTGTTACCGTTGGGTAATAGTGACTGCGTACCTTTTGTATAATGGGTCAGCGACTTATATTCTGTAGCGAGGTTAACCGAATAGGGGAGCCGAAGGGAAACCGAGTATTAACTGTGCGTTAAGTTGCAGGGTATAGACCCGAAACCCGGTGATCTAGCCATGGGCAGGTTGAAGGTTGGTTAACACTAACTGGAGGACCGAACCGACTAATGTTGAAAAATTAGCGGATGACCTGTGGCTGGGGGTGAAAGGCCAATCAAACCGGGAGATAGCTGGTTCTCCCCGAAAGCTATTTAGGTAGCGCCTCATGAATGACTGTTGGGGGTAGAGCACTGTTTCGGCTAGGGGGCCATCCCGGCTTACCAACCCGATGCAAACTCCGAATACTGACAAGTTTAATCATGGGAGACACACGGCGGGTGCTAACGTTCGTCGTGAAGAGGGAAACAACCCAGACCGCCAGCTAAGGTCCCAAAGTCATAGTTAAGTGGGAAACGAAGTGGGAAGGCTTAGACAGCTAGGATGTTGGCTTAGAAGCAGCCATCATTTAAAGAAAGCGTAATAGCTCACTAGTCGAGTCGGCCTGCGCGGAAGATGTAACGGGGCTAAAACTATGCACCGAAGCTGCGGCAGTGCACGCAAGTGTATTGGGTAGGGGAGCGTTCTGTAAGCCGTAGAAGGTGTGTTGTGAGGCATGCTGGAGGTATCAGAAGTGCGAATGCTGACATAAGTAACGATAAAGCGGGTGAAAAGCCCGCTCGCCGGAAGACCAAGGGTTCCTGTCCAACGTTAATCGGGGCAGGGTGAGTCGACCCCTAAGGAGAGGCCGAAGGGCGTATCTGATGGGAAACGGGTTAATATTCCCGTACTGGTTATAACTGCGATGGGGGGACGAAGAAGGCTAGGTTTACCACCTATTGGATGGTGGGTTAAGCATGTAGGCGTGTGATTAGGCAAATCCGGTCACTGAGACGCTGAGGTGTGATGACGATGCACTAAGGTGCAGAAGTAATTGATGCCCTGCTTCCAGGAAAATCCTCTAAGCTTCAGGTTATAATCAATCGTACCCGAAACCGACACAGGTGGTCAGGTAGAGAATACTCAGGCGCTTGAGAGAACTCGGGTGAAGGAACTAGGCAAAATGGTGCCGTAACTTCGGGAGAAGGCACGCTGATGGTAATTGAAGTCCCATGCGGATGGAGGTGAAATCAGTCGAAGATACCAGCTGGCTGCAACTGTTTAATAAAAACACAGCACTGTGCAAACACGAAAGTGGACGTATACGGTGTGACGCCTGCCCGGTGCTGGAAGGTTAATTGATGGGGTTATGCTTATGCAGAAGCTCTTGATCGAAGCCCCAGTAAACGGCGGCCGTAACTATAACGGTCCTAAGGTAGCGAAATTCCTTGTCGGGTAAGTTCCGACCTGCACGAATGGCGTAATGATGGCCAGGCTGTCTCCACCCGAGACTCAGTGAAATTGAAATTGCCGTGAAGATGCGGTGTACCCGTGGCAAGACGGAAAGACCCCGTGAACCTTTACTATAGCTTGACAGTGAACATTGAGCCTTAATGTGTAGGATAGGTGGGAGGCAAAGAAGCATGCACGCCAGTGTGTGTGGAGTCGACCTTGAAATACCACCCTTTAATGTTTGATGTTCTAACCTATACTTCTGAATCGAGGTAAGGGACACTGTCTGGTGGGTAGTTTGACTGGGGCGGTCTCCTCCCAAAGAGTAACGGAGGAGCACGAAGGTTAGCTAATCCTGGTCGGACATCAGGAGGTTAGTGCAATGGCAAAAGCTAGCTTGACTGCGAGAGTGACGGCTCGAGCAGGTACGAAAGTAGGTCATAGTGATCCGGTGGTTCTGAATGGAAGGGCCATCGCTCAACGGATAAAAGGTACTCCGGGGATAACAGGCTGATACCGCCCAAGAGTTCATATCGACGGCGGTGTTTGGCACCTCGATGTCGGCTCATCACATCCTGGGGCTGAAGTAGGTCCCAAGGGTACGGCTGTTCGCCGTTTAAAGTGGTACGCGAGCTGGGTTTAGAACGTCGTGAGACAGTTCGGTCCCTATCTGCCATGGGCGTAGGAAAATTGAGAGGGTTTGCTTCTAGTACGAGAGGACCGAAGTGAACGCACCGCTGGTGTTCGGGTTGTGATGCCAATTGCATTGCCCGGTAGCTACGTGCGGAATAGATAAGTGCTGAAAGCATCTAAGTACGAAACTAGCCTTGAGATGAGTTTTCCCTGAAGAGATTCAGTAAGGTCCGTTTGAGACTAAGACGTAGAT